>JAUIDY010000088.1 GCA_030428385.1 Rhodothermia bacterium
GATGGGGAGGTCAATGACTTCCCCCGAAACGTCGGGACTGATAATCACTTCCACTTCGGGCTGCACTTTGCCCGAGGCCGTGACGACCTGCGTCAGGGTGCGCGTTTCCACGGGTGCCGTCTCCACGGCGAGGCCCTTGTCGCCTCCGCCAATCATGCCGGTGGCTCCGGCCACCACACCCAGGAGGATCAACAGCCCAACGAGGCCGAGGATGATATAAATCAGACGCTTGGTTGCGTTCGTTTGCGTAGCCATGAAGGAGCAACGTTAGGGAATAGGAGAAGGAATAAGACGCTTATTCCGTGAGGGTAAGCGAGCTTGAAGGATCGAGCACGCCCGTGTAATAGTCTAGGAGTTTTTCCTGGAAAAGGAAATTGTAACGGGCATTTACCCGGTCGCTGGCCGCTTGCACAAAGGTAGCCCGCGCCTGCGAGAGTTCGACGAGGGTGGCAGCGCCCACCGCGTACCGCTCTTGCTCAGCGTCGAGGGCGCGCTGCGCAGCAATCTCTTGCTTTTCTGTTACATCCAGGTTTTTGGCGCTGGTCTGGTAGTCGAGGTACGCCTGCCGCACCTGCAACGCCACATCCTGCTGCTGCGATTCCAGACCAAGCCGTGCATTTTCATGCTGGATCTTGGCTTGCTGCACCTGGTTGTTCGTCCGGAAACGGTTGAACAGCGGGATGTTAACATTAAAGCCCAGGTCTTGTGTCCGCCGCTGGTCGAAGAACTGATCCGAGAAGCTGACGCCAGTCAGGCCGCTGGAGTAGAAGGAACTGACGCCTGCCGAGAACGAAACGGTGGGGAAATATCCCGAGCGCGCCGCCCGAATACCTTGCTCACTGGCATCGATGGTCGCTTCTTGCGCCTTGAGGTCGGCGCGGCGGCCAAACGCTTCGCGCAGCAACGCATCCAGTTGGTGTGCCTCCGGCGTGAGCGTCGTGTTTTCGTCCAGTTCAGGAACCGTGAAGTCGTAGTTGCCAAACGGGTCCAGTTGGAGCACCTGGATCAGCCGTGTCTGGCTGAGTTGAAGCTGGCGTTCGGCTTCGAGGAGTTGGAACTCGGCCTGGGCCGTATTGGCTTCCTGTTGATACAGGTCGGAGATAGGACGCGCCCCAACCCGCGTAAACTCGCGAATTTGCTCCAGTTGCTGCTCCTGCGACTCCAGGTTTTCCTGGCGAATGTTGATCTGCTCGCGGTTGGCGATAACGTCGAGGTAATTGCTAATGACGTTGAACACCACCGCTTGCCGCGTCCGCTCCATCGTGTAATCGCGGGCATTGAGCGTGTGGCGGGCCTGGCTCAGCGTGGCGACGTTGGCATAACCGCTGAACACAGTAATGTTGGATTGGACCTGCCCAAAGAGCGACTGGGTGGCCTCGGTCGTGAAGCCCCCGGTGGTTTGGTCGAAGCTGGTGCCATAGCTCTGAGACGGGCCAAATCCAGCGCTAAGGCTGGGCAAAAAGTCCCCGCGTTCGGCCTGCACCTGTGCCGATTGGGCTTCGAGGTTGTTGGAGGCCTGCCGCAACGTCACGTTGCGATCCAGGGCAATGCGTACCGCTTCTTCCACGGTGATGGTTCGCACCTCCTGGGCGTACGCGGTTCCAAAATTAAATGCTGTGGCCGCAAGGACGAGCAGACAGCAGAGCGGGCGAAGAAAAGCAGAGATTACAGGCATAAATCCAGTGGGCGTAAGACGCATGGGACGCTTGGTTTGAATGGCAAAGGTAAACGGAGCGGCCTGTGGTTTGTTACGAGGCACACCCCGGCTGTTGCTGTTCAAGACACGTACCAAGTGGGGTCTTGCGTTACAGGCTCCGGTGGAAGGACTTTCTTGACGGGGAGCCTGTACGGAAACGAACACCGCGTGTTGCGCCACCGGACACCTTTTTGGAAAAGCAGGCAGTGAGTTCTTGGTGAAGCAGGATTGGGGAAAGGGAGAGTGGGAGAAAGAGAGAAGGGGGTGTGGGCGTTTCGGGGTGTGCGAGATGACATCCAAACATACCGCCGAAGAGACGTGCCGTGGCGCGTCTCGCTGATGGGGCACACCACCAACCCAACCTGTGACTTGCCGACCTGACAGACCTGATTAATCTGAGACAAAAAGCGACTTCGCTGCGCGAAGATTTTTCATCGTTTCAGAGGTCAGAGGGTTCAGAGATCAGAGGATAAAGGGAGAACAACAACTCGAAAACCAAAGTCGTAGTAACGGAGGTTCGGGTTGTTCCCGTTGCGGAACGCGCAGCGCACGACGTCATCGAAGAAGTCGAACGAGCCCCCGCGAACCACGCGAAGGGGTGAATTATCGGTAGCAAAAAAGGGGTCGCGGACCTCTTGCTTCTCGCGTTGTTTATAAATAACTGCTTCAAAACCATCGCGACACCATTCCCATACATTGCCTGCCATATCGGCTGCTCCGTAAGGGCTATCGCCTGCTGGGCTGTAGGTACCCACAGGCGTTGTGTTGCCGGGCCCTTTTTCGGCGCTGTTCAATTTCTCGGGATCCCACGCATCGCCCCAAGGAAACACCTGAGCATTGGTGCCTCGGGCTGCTTTTTCCCATTGCGCCTCGGTGGGCAACGCATAGGGTTTTCCAGTCTTTTCTGTTAGCCATTCACAATAGGCCGTCGCGTCTTCCCACGATATGTTTACCACCGGGTGTCCTCCTTTGCCCTCCGGGTACACCCCTTCTTTCCAATGCTCAGGCGGAGTATAATCGGCGTCTTCCACAAATGCCTGATACTCGTTGTTTGTCACGGGATATTTGCCCACCTCATACGCCGACAGATACACCGAATGTTGCGGCTGCTCATCTGTAATCCAATCGCCTGCTCCCATCTTTTTTGCCGCCTGCGCCTGTTCCTCGTTGGTCCCCATCAGGAACGCCCCTTCGGGCACGGGCACCGTCTGGGGAATGGGTAGCGACCCGGTATCGTTGCCAACGTCCAAATCCGGCGCTTCAGCTTGCTGCGCCAGGGTGAAGTAGCGTGCCAACAGATCCAACGGCAGTCCTACCACCCGCTCATTCTCCATTTCCACGAAGTTGGCGTCCGGTTCCTCCAGCGTGTGCATCGTCAGCAACCGTCCCAGTGCTGCGCCTGCCCGTTGCACATAGGGTTGCAGCACAGGCGGAAGGTCTGAAACTGGTTGTCGTTTTTCTTCTTCCTCGCCTACAGAAGGCACTTCCCATCGTGCTTGATCCGCATATCGACCAGCCTTTCGGAAATATGCCTCCAGATCGCGCAGCAGCCGTGGCACGCTTTCCAGTTCCTCGTACAACCCCGGCGGGGCCACATGCTGCAACGCTACCACCTTGGCGAGGCGCACGGGCGTGATGTCGGCCAGTTCGCGTGCCTTCGCAATCTCCCACAACAGCAAAAAGGTATTCACCATGCGCTTGATGCGCCGGGGGCTTTCGCCCGTACTTACGGAAAACACATCCTGGCAACGGTCATCGGGCCACGCAGTAATCAAGCTACCCACATAGCCTTTCATCACCCCCTGATCAACGGGTGGCAGCTTAAAGGGAATCTGAATGATCTTTTCCAGATACCGGCGTCCTTCAATGGCAAACCGCGCCGCGTCGGCTTCGTGGTTGCGCATGAGCCGCATTTCTTTGTAGCGAATCTCAATGCCGCGTGCAATTACCTGACGGTCCAGCCCCAGCACAAACAAACACCCTGGCACATCCATAAACAGCTTGATGGCTTCCAGCACCTCCACCGCCTTCTCTGGCAAACACCGATCCAGGTCATCGATAAACACAATGAGCCGTTTCTCGGGCTGCACGATGTGTGCATCCACCAACTCCTCAAAGCGCTGCTGAAACTGCTCCAGCGACTGCACATGCTCGCGATAAATGCGCTGCCGCTCTAGCTGGATGGCGTCGAAAATGCTGCTTAAGTCATCCCCGGCGATTTCTCCCTCCGCCTTCTCCGCCAGCTTGCTCAGGTTGGCCCCTACCACGGGCACCGTGCTCAGCGCCATGTGCAGCACCATCTTCCCCAGCCCTTTCGCCGCTCCACCCACAAATTCGCCCCAATCGATGTGCGCCTCACCTTTTTCCTCGCGGTCTACTACGCGGTACAGGCTGGCTTCCAAGTCGTTCAGTTCTGCTTCCGCCTTCGGATCGTCTCCCTCCTCGTTTTCTACCTCCTCGCGTAACTGGTTCAGCACCTGAATGATAAGCGCCCGCCACAGCGCGTCTTCCCGCTCGTATTTCCACGCATCGAACCAAACAGTGGGATAATCCTCGGGCAACTGCTTTCGCACCATCTGCATCAGCGACGTTTTCCCTGATCCCCACGCGCCGAACACGCCCACCGTCAGCGGTGTCTTTGTTTCGCTGGAACCAATGATCGCCGCCAGCGCCTTCACGTACGGCTTAAAATTGAGGTGGTCAATGTCCGTCGGCCGGTCGTCCACACTCCGGCTGGTCTCGCGGGGCTCCATGTATCAAAAGCAGGAAAAGACAAACGTTTTATAGGCTGCCTTACGCTACAAATTCCCAACCACGAATGCCAGTACGCCCAACAATTTCAGAATGGCGATGGGGACTTGGATGAGCGAACTCGAAATCTAGAAAGCCGACAGCCAATAGCCGACAGCCAAGAAACAGCGGAGGGGGAGGGATTCGAACCCCCGGTACCCGCAAGGGCACGCTGGTTTTCAAGACCAGTGCATTCAACCACTCTGCCACCCCTCCATAGGTGGGCATCACACCCCGAGTCGACCGGGGGTTTTGAGCGAGCGCATCAACGGCCAAGCCAAGCCATCCGTTCCCTTTCCCTAGGAATCGTCCTACACCGGATTCAGCATGGTCCGACATTCCCTCGCGACCGGCTCCCACCTCTGCCTCCCGTTGCCTCCCCGATACTTCACTGTGCCATTAAATAACGGCACCCTAAGCTTGAATGGCGTGGAGAATGTCCTATGTCGAAAACAATTTCTTCTGTACTCTCGATGGTGATGGTGCTGTTTTTTGCCCACAGCCAATGGCGGCTCAACGCCCTCACCCAAACGGTGATGGTTAAAAACGAAGTCGAGATGATGGCGGCCGAAAAGGTAGCCGAACTGCACGACTACGTGGGCCTGATGCCCTTTGAGGCAAACGCCACATTTGGCGGCGGAACCCGCTGGAACGATGCCCACGATGTAGACGACTTCGACGGGGTGCAAGACACGGTCTCGGTGCAGGCTCCCCTCGGGACCATGCGGTTTCTCATCGTAGCAGAGGTGCATTACGTCGATAAACAGGCAGACACGTTTGTGCCGTCCGAGGCGCCGACACGCTACAAAGAAGTCACGCTCACGCTGCAAACCCCGTACGCAGACCCCGCCTTGCGTACCACCATCACCACCTCCCGCGTCTACGCGCAAAAAAGCTAACGCCCCCTATGAGCTACGTCGACTACCTCAGCGCCATCCTCGTCTCTATGGCCGTGGGCGTTTTGCTGTTGGTCATTATGCAAAATGCCCGGGAGACCAACATTGACGCCACCAAATACTACGCCAGCAAGTCGCATGCCCTGCATATTATGGATACCATCCAGCGCGACGTGCGCAACCTCGGTGCTGGGGTCCCAGACACGGACGCCGCAATCCTCTCCCGAACCGGCGACGATCCGACCACGCTGTTTCAATTCTATGCTACGGTCGACACCGCCACCACCGCCGATCCCATCCTGATCCAGTATCGCCTGAGCGAAGCCGAAGGCCCGTGCCCCGAAGCCACCTGCTACCACTTCACCCGCGAGGTTGCTGTGGATGGTGCCTTTGTAGCAATCGGTGGCGGAAACAACATCCTGACCCAGTTCCGCATCACCTTGCTCGACGAGAATAACGTCGAAGTTGTGACCCTTGATGACGCCCGGATTGCTGAAATCGAAATGCAGGCGTGGCCCGCCATGGGGCGCACGGCCGACGATGCGGGCTCGTTTATCCCCACGCATTGGAACACCCAGATTCGTCTCCTCAATATGTATTACCGCGAATAGTCATGGGAAAAGGATTACTTTTTACCGTCGCTGGCATGATCCTCACCGCCGGGCTGCTAGCCTCTAGCGGGCGACAGTATGGCCTGCAACAAGTGAACGAGCGCACCCATACCTACCAGGCCAAATTGCTGGCCCGCGAAATTGCGCTCACCGGCATGAGTGAGGCCGAAGGGTACCTTCACGCCGAAGCCGACCTGCCTCGTAGCCTGATCACGGGCACGGTTAATGGCGATGCCATGGCCAGTACCACGCTCGAAGGAGCGTACATGGGCGGCACCTACACCGTCTCGTTCAACTTCATCGAGGGCACCCCGGAAGAAAGCGTGGTGGGTGATGGTTTGCTGGAAGAACTGCTCGATTTTGTGGATGGCCTCACGGATGGATTACTGGACGGCCTGCTCGGGCTCGGTGATGTTTCTGATGCGGTGGATGGCATTGAGGAAACCATCGATGATTTACTGGATGTGCTGGCCGAATGTACCGTCGATAGCGACGCCTACATCCAGGCCCGCTCCAACGGCGCTTTTCTCGATCCGGCGGGGGGTACCACTGCTCATGTCGTGCAGCAGCTTTTTGAGGTCGAAGACCGCGCCTATCCTGACTATATGGACTTTGCGCTCCATGTTAATGGCAACCTCGAACTCTTCGAGGATAGCTACCTGGGCTCACTGACTGCCAACGCCGACGTGCACGTCAACGGCGATCTGTCGCTCGATGGCAACGGGCAGGCGGTGCTGGGTTTTGGCAACGTGGTGGGAAACGCCATGCCCGCCTGGGATCTCAATGACGTTTTTTCGCCCCTGTTCAACCCCTTGGGCTTACTTGGCTTCCAGGAGGCAGATAGTGTGCAGGGGCCCGTCATTGATCCCTCGTCCCTCCATGCGCAGGCCGATGTTGTCATCAACAACTCGCTCACTATCGAGGAATATGCCGAAATCCCGCTCGGCACCTACCTCCAGCCCAAGATTATCTACGTTGAAGGCGACCTCACCATTAATACCGACTCGCTGGACATCGTCGGCTATGGGGCCTTTGTGGTAGAAGGCGACGTGTTTATCAACGCCCACCTTCAGGTGGACGCCGACCTTGGCGAATGCGACGGACTGGGGATTGCACTGCTTGTTTACGCCGCTGGCGACATTGATCTGTACGGCAACTCCTACGGCTATTTTATGACCGCTAGCGACCTGAACCTGAACAACGGATCGGTGCTCGTAGGCGGTGCCGTGGCCACAGGCAATGCCGAGGTGGCTGCGAACGCACATCTTCAGTTTCGCCGTCCGGTTCCGAGCCTTATCCCTCCCTTTGGGCCCGTCCTCGGCACTAAGACCTATCGCGAATGGGATCGTCACATGCCCTCTCCAGCAGAGACAGAATGAGCCGCTGGAAGCCTTGACGGCTGTAGGATTTGTCTGACATACAGGCACCGTTTGTCCGACACACAAACGGCCCACCTTCCGATCAAACAATAGGAATACAACCCACAGGTACCTGTTCAGCCTTCACGTACCCTTAAAAAGCCTGCTGCTCCACGGAGCAGGGGCTTCCTTTCACAGGAAAACACCCCTCCCTGCAACCCATCCTGTGCATCATTCAAGAATAGGCTACTTCACCATGTGTTCCTCTCCGAAACTCTGTGCTTTAGTTGTTGGGTGTCTGTGCCTGATTGGCCTGCCGACGGTCTCTTTTGGCGCATCGTTCACCCGGCCTGTTTCCGAAGTCCCTCCGTCCTCCTCTGCGGTGATGACCCATCCCGCCATCGAGGCCGTGGTTACTCCCATCCTGTCCACGCTACATAGCGCACCCGGAACCGTGTGTGTGAGCGGTGCCTGTCTACAGGTGGGGCCCCGTATCGCCAGCGTAGACTCGGAACGGGGCTTCCTGATTAACCTGCTGGTGGAGCAACTGCTCGACTCCAGCGTCTCGTTGGATGTACTCGACTGGAACGCCATTGCCCAGGCCGAGGTGAGCCTGCTCGACTTTCTGAGCGTACTCCAGACCCAAACCGGCGCTTCAACCACGGAAGAAGTGCTGGCCTCCAATGTGGACCTCATCGATATCGTCAATGCCACTGCCGTGGCTGCCGAAGCCGATGGCGACCTGGCAACGGCGCTGACCAACCTTGTCAACGTCTTGACGGTCGGCGGGCTAGACGGCAGCACCATCCAGCTGGATGACCTGTTGGTGGTTGACTTTCCCATTGGTTCGCTGACCGACATCGACGTAAACCTGTTCAGCTTACTGTTCGGGTCGATACAGCTTTACAACTACCAGAACGTGACCACCACCGGACAAGCCCCCATTACGCTGGCTCCGGCAGACCTTACGCTACTGGGCCTCGGCGGCCTGTTTGATGGCGTGACGGGGGCCCTCAACCTGCGGGTGCAAGTTGTAGAGCCGCCGGTCATCACCTGCGGCCCCGTGGGCACCATGGCCCACACGTCGGCCATCCGGCTGGAGTTGGACCTCGACAACCTGATTAACCTGACCGACAGCGGCGTGGTCGACCTCGGCCTTACCGGCCTCGCCGATGTAGACATCACCGTTGCCAACCTGACCCTCTACGTGGAAGTGGCCCGCGCCGATGCGGAGATCACCGCGATCGACCCCATTGCAAACACCGTGGATGTGGACGCCACCCCGAGTATCGCCGATGTGTTCCTGGGTGTGATCGATGAAACGCTGTTCTTCAACCGCTCCCGTACCGTTGGAAGCATTAACTTTGCCACCGAAGTAACCCCGGCGACGATTGGGTCGCTGGAGATTGACGGTCCACTTGGAATAGGAGACGCCGCAGGCGACCTGCAGGCACGGTCCTGGGCCACCGACTTGACCACCACAACCGGGTTGCACTTCACGGGCGCCTACCCCGAAACGCAAACCGCCATCAGCAGCGCCGATTATGTCACCGACATCGTAACGGATTTGGTCAACAACCTGGAAGTGTCGGCTTCGGGCACGGGGCTGCTCACCGTCATCGGATTAATCGATGCCATCATCGGCGATCTTTTGAGTGATGTGGTGGCTCCGCTGGTGAACAACGTGATCGCCCCCCCGCTCGCGGATGTGCTTACAGACCTCGTTGATCCGCTTCTGCAAACGCTGGGCATCCACATCGGCGAAGCCGAAGTGACGGTGTTTGACGTGGGCCTCAGCAGCCTCGACTGCGACTGCGACGGCATCCCCAACGCGGCGGAGGGCCTTGCGAGCGGACGAGACGCCGACGGCGACGGCGTGCTGGATTATCTGGACCTCGACTCCGACAACGACGGCATTTATGATGTGAGCGAGGCGGGTGGTGCCGATACCAACACCGACGGCATCATCGACGACGCCAATGACACCGATGGCGATGGCATCCCGGACAGCGTGGACATCGACCAGGCAGGGGGCACCGACACCGATGGCGACGGCATCATCGACACCGCCGACACGACCCAAAACCCGGGAGAAAATGACCGCGACGGCGATGGCATCATCGACACGTTCGACCCCGACGCCGATGGCAACGGGCTGGCGGATAGTGTGGATGAAGCCGAAGGCGGTACGGCCTTGCCTAACGGCGACGCCGACAGCGACGGCCTCGCCAACGCGATTGACATAGATGCGGATGGTGACGGGATCCCCGATCTCATTGAAGGACAGCCGAGTATGGGGTCCCTCATCATCCCCACAGCCGCCAACAGCGGCGACACCGACGGCGACGGCATCATCGATGCCTTTGACGCCGACCAGGGCGGGGCCACCTATGCGCCGGAAAACACAGACGGTACCGATAATCCCGATTACCTCGACGACGACAGCGACAACGACGGCGCGCCTGACATCGTGGAAGGACACGACATGAACGAAGACGGCTCCATCAACAACGCCGAACGCGCACCGACGGGCGGCGACGCCGATGGCGACGGCCTCGACGATGGGTTTGAAGGCGAGTTTGGAGCCGTGTATCTGCTGGGTGATTTCCAGAACGCGGCCAACGGCATCGGCACGCCGCCTGCCGACCTTCCGAACCGGGAAAGCGACGGCGACATGAACGAGCCCGACTATCGCGATACCGGCGTCGTTCTCCCTGTGGAATTGGTGTCCTTCGAAGCCGTACGCCATGGCAGCGATGTTCACCTGCGCTGGAAAACCGCCAGCGAAACCAACAACGCCGGATTTGAGGTACAGGGGCGGGAAGGGGGAAGCGGAGAGTGGGAAGCGATCGGTTGGGTGGATGGTCAAGGAACGACAAGCATCCCGCAGGCCTATCGGTATGAAGCCCTTGCCTTGGACCCGGGCACCCACACCTTCCGCCTCAAGCAGGTGGACTTCGACGGCTCCTTAAGCCTCAGCCCCGAGGTGAACGTTGAAGTAGAGATGGTGGAGACCCATGTGATCGAACCCATCTATCCTAACCCTTTTAACCCACACGCCACCTTACGTTTTGCCGTGCAGCAGGCCCAGCCAATCCAGGTTGAGTTGTTTAACATGCTCGGGCAACGGGTACAAACGCTACTCAACACCCAGGCCGACGCTGGGCAGATGCATACCGTAGCAATCGACGGGCGTAATCTGGCATCGGGTTTATACATCGTACGCATCACCGGAGCGCGGTTTGTCGAAACGCAGACCGTTACGCTCTTGAAGTAGCAGGCCAACGCGTGTGCGGGGAGAGGAGCCATACGCGCGGCATTCGGTGCTTCTGATGCGTACGTAAGCAGTCGGTTTTACCCCCCGGTAAAACCGACTGCTTGCCTTTTTCAAAACGCCACATCTCCTGTATCAAAAAAGGAAACATGGGGACGTCCCCCCGCAAAACTGATTAAGTAATTATGACCTTCATCATAGGGCGAATCGTCCTTTTTTTCCGGTGCGCCTTTTTCACATAAACCTCGGCCAATCCCTCCTCTTCCCTCAATTATCCACTATTCTGCAGACAAAGACTCGCCCTCAAGCCCTGATCCGAACCACAACCGGCCTTTCCGAAACACGTCGTTTCGGGTGCAACCACAAGGTTTTCACCTGTAGCAAACTGGCATTTCCCAAAGTGTGGTCTACTTTTTGTCTGCCAAGTATTTGTGCTATCCCCGGTTCGTTGTTCGCCCCAGAAGTCCTCTGATGTGGTGAGCTCTTATTGCGTGGATTGGCATGGAAAACGTACAGTTACGGGCCGTCCTGACCATACAGGACCCCACACGTTTAGCGCATCTTCAAGCCCAACTGGGTGCCGCCCCCGACATCTCGGTGGCATTCACAGAGGCAGGCTCGCTCGACGAGCTTTGGGCGCTGTTTGCCCAACCCACCTTCGATGTCTTTTTCATCGATGCGGACCTGCTGGATAACGCCTACCCCGTAGCAACGCCGTTTTACGGCAAACCACGCCGCCCGGTGGTGCTGCTCTTCGAACAAAGTCAGCAAGACAAAGCCGCCGCCTACCTCCGCACGGGCACCGTCGACTGCCAGTTCTGGGAAAACCTCGATCCTTTTCTGCTTCAGTGGGCCGTACTGCAGGCCCAGGAACGCAGCCGCGCCCTTGCTTCGCCCCGCGAGTTTCAGGCGATGGTTGAAAACACCCAGGACATCATTACCGTGCTTGATGCCAACGGCCGCATTCGGTATGAAAGCCCGTCGGTGCACGCCCTGCTCGGCTATGCGCCCGAGCAGATGATTGGGCGGGTGGCGTTTGAATATGTCCACCCAGACGACCTAGAGCGGATCTTCGACATTTTCCTTGAAGGCATTCGCATTCCCCATCGCGTCGCCACCGCCACGTACCGTTTCCGGCACCAAGATGGGTCTTGGCGCACCATGGAAAGCCGTGCTGTCAACCTGCTGGAGGATCCTCATATCCGGGGCGTGGTGATCAACTCCCGCGACGTGACTGAGCAACAGCAGGCCGAAGAGCGGCTGCGCGACTCCGAGCAGCGTTTCCGCGCCGTGTTTAATTCGATGTATTCGTTTATGGGCGTGCTTGCCCCCGATGGCACCGTCCTCAGCTTTAATCAATCTGCGTTGGATTTCCTGGAGCGCCCAGACAGCGACGTGGTGGGCATGCCGTTTTGGGAAGGAGACTGGTGGGCCACGGAGGAGCAAAAGCAAAACATTCGGCATGGGCTCCAGACCGCGGCTTCGGGGGTGATGGTCATGGAAGAAGCCGAGGTGCAAGGCCCCCACGGGCTCGCCTACATTGAGATGGCTATTAAAGCCGTGTTCGATGACGACGGCAACGTGGTGATGTTTATTCCCGAAGGGCGGGACGTGACAGAGCGTAAATGGGCCGAACAGGCGTTTCAGAAATCACAGCGCCACAAACTCGCCCTGCTCGAAGCCATTCCCGACTTGATTGTCCACATGACAGCCAACGGGAAAATCCTCAGCATCAAAGTTCCACCCGGGTTTAAGCTCAGCGTCGATCCCGAAAACGTGATGGGCCAACACGTCGCGAACATCGTTCCGCCCCAACTCGTCGCCATGCAGCAAGAGGTGACACGCGAAGCCCTGGCAACGGGGCAGATGCAGACCCGGTCCTACACCATCGACTTTCCAGATGGAACCACCCTTTATCGTGAAGCCCGCATTATTCCGTGTGCAGCGGACGAAGTCATCTGGATTAACCGCGATTTTACAGACCTTCAGCAAAACATGGCCGCCCTTCGCAAAAGCGAAAGCCATAAACGCGCCATGCTGAGCGCCTTCCCGGATGCCGTGCTGCACATTGCCCAAGACGGAACGTGCCTGAATGTGCGCCTCCCCATCACCTTCGACGAAGAAGCCGAAACGGGGATTGCCACGGGCCAACCCGTGTCTGTTCTTTTCCCCAAACTGACCGTCCCGCTGGCGATGCGGCGCTTCAAGATGGCGTTAGAAACGAAACGCCTGCAGCGCCTTGAATACCAGATCGGCGATCCGGCGAGCCCCCGGACCCGCGAAGTACGGATGGTGCCCTGTGGCGACAACGAAGTGCTGATGGTGATTCACGATATCACGAAAAGCAAACGTACCCAGCGCGAAGTGGTGCGTCTTAAAGCGTTTTATGAACAGGTACTGGATGATTTACCCGAAGACCTCGCCGTCCTCACCCCCGATGGGCGCATCCTGTACCTGAACCCCGCCATTGTCCCCGACACCGACCTACGTCTTTCCCTGGTTGGACAACCGTGGATGGATGCCTGCCAGAAAATGGGATTTGATCACGCATCCGGCAAAGCATGGCTTGCGCGTTTCAAGCGGGTGGTGAAAGAGCAGTGCATCGTCCAGCACGAAGAAACCCTGACAGCTCCTGATGGATCGGTACGGCATTTCCTGCGCTTTGCGGGGCCGGTATTCGATAAAACGCGGGCCATTACGCAGTTGATTGTGTATGGCCTCGACATTACCGAGCGCAAAAACGCTGAGATCGAACTGCGCGCGTCGGCGGAAGCCCTGCGGCTCTCGCGCGAGGAACTGCGGCAGCTGGCCCAGTACCTGCAAGAGGTACGCGAAGAAGAGCGGACCCGCATCTCTCGGGAAGTGCACGATGTCATCGGGCAGGCCCTCACGGCGCTCCGCATGGAGACGGCCTGGGTAGAGCGGGGACTCCTTGACGAACAAGAGGCGCTCCACGGTCGCCTTGAAAGCATCAAGAGCCTCATCGATGACACCATCCATACCGTCCGCCGGATTGCCACCGAGTTGCGCCCCGGCATACTGGATGACCTGGGGCTTTCGGCTGCGCTCGACTGGCAGGTTCAGGAGTTTGCCCGCCGCACCAACCTCACCTATTCGCTAACCGATACCACCAATGGGTATACCCCCCCCCGTGCCCATGCCACCGCCCTCTTTCGGATTTTCCAGGAAACCCTTACCAACGTAGCCCGGCATGCCCATGCTTCGCATGTGTGTGTACGCCTTTCCCTGGAGGATGACCACCTGATCCTGACGGTCAAAGACAATGGGCACGGCTTTCAGGTGGAGGATACCACCCTGACCCATTCGCTCGGCCTCATGGGCATGCGCGAGCGGGCACAGGCGTGCAACGGACGCCTGCAGTTAGAAAGCACCCCGGGCGACGGCACCCGCATGACCGCATCGATGCCCCTTCCCGCTCTCCCGCCGTAACCACACCTTCCCCCGGTTCGTTAAGCAAACGATTGATTTACCGATACTTATCGCATCCTCTCCTAGCTAGTATCCCTCTCCTCATGATTAAAATATGTGTAGCCGATGATCATGCCATTGTCCGGCGTGGCTTAAAACAGATTATCTCAGAAACCATGGACATGCAGGTCGTCAGTGAAGCCGCTGACGGCGATGAAACCCTACATTCCGCCCGCAATCAGTCCTACGACGTGCTGGTGATGGACCTGAACATGCCGGGGCGTAGCGGCTTCGATGTGTTGCAGCAGTTACGCGCGGAAAAGCCCTCCCTTCCCATCCTGGTACTCAGCATGCACGACGAGGACCAATACGGCGTTCGGATCTTGCGAGCCGGGGCAGCAGGCTATATGAATAAGGAAACCGCCCCCTCCGAACTCGTCCGCGCCATTCGCCGGGTGGCTGATGGCGGCAAATATATGTCGCCCACCGTCGCCGAAGCCCTGTTGCAACACCTCAATGGCAACCTGAATGGCCCTCGGCACGAAGCCCTCTCCGACCGCGAATTTCAGGTGATGCGTTTGCTGGCGTCCGGCAACACGGTTGGGGAAATTAGTGAGTTGCTTTCACTCAGCGTTAAAACCATCAGCACATACCGGTCGCGGGTTATGGACAAGATGAACCTGCACAGCAACGCCGAACTCGCCCGGTATGCCCTGGAAAACAACCTGCTGCTCTAACACCTGATCCGAAAAAATCAGGGAGCCTCGATTTGTAGACCTCATCCCACGCCCCGTTGAGACACGAGCGCGAAGCCCGCCTGACGCATAAAAACCTCTTCGCTCGGTGGTGATTCCACATGTCGAGAACGCTCACCTTCGTTCGGGGTGACGGGATTGATGCACTTCCCCTTCTCGGAAATGGCATAAGGGCCAGGTAGGACACATCCTACATCGGGTCTGGGTCACCTCCTACGTTATGTCATCATTGGTTCTTGCATTCTTTCAGTCGCCTGACTGATGGGACGTTGGTCATCAGGTGAGTACATTCCCATCAGATGCAAAAAGCAGGGTTTGTTATGCCTCATTGCAAGCCCGGCACCTTCCCCAAGCGGGTCCCTTCCCGCGCCCCGCGCTGCCTACTCCCAATAGGCTCCACAGGGTTTTCCGATTCCCCTACCATTCTACCAACCCCCAACGGTGTTTTTCATGCTAGAACCGTCCCGACATGTGCGGCGGGTCATCCTCGTTGAAGACTCTCCGCTTGTCCGCCGCAATCTGATGGAGATGTTATCATCTCTCCCCCACGTCGAGGTCGTTGCAGCGGAAGAAGGAGCCACCACTGCCCTGCATGCCATTGATGTACTAAAGCCGGAAGTGGTGGTGCTGGACATCCAGATTGCTGAAGGCAGCGGCATGGATGTCTTGCGCCAGGTAAAAGAAACCTATCCGCAAATCCAGGTGGTGATGTTAACCAACCATAGCAGTTCGTTCTACCGGGCCGCCTGCCTCCGCGAAGGAGCCGACTTCTTCCTCGACAAGTCCTCAGAGTTTGACCAAGTGGGCAATATTCTGCTCAATATGCCCACGGCGTAACCGCTGGTGTTGACCAGGTAGGCGGTACCCACGTCTGCGTTTCCGCCATTGACGCGCCCCAACCATCAGGCAAAGCCAGAGTGATCTGACGCTCTAGCATTTTCCCAAACCCAATTCTGGTTCTTCCTCTCCGGTTCTTCTCCCATTCCGCCCTTTTTTTCTGCTAGCCATTGGCGTACGGGTTTCCCCTACTTGCTGTAGGGTTTATTTCTTGCATGTTGATGCGGCTCTTACTTGTAGTTCTTGGTCGGGTGGTGACGGTAATTGCGTGCGGGTGCTACACCCACCCTAGCACATACCAACAGAACATAACCAGCAGAGCCATGAAAGCCTTAGCAACTACACTCGTCAGCGCATTTGTCGTCGCTTTCTTGTTTGCGGGCACTTCCTTCGCCCAACTATCCGGCGAATTGCAGAACTACCGCGAACCCGGCCAAGCAGGCCTTAACGTCTTTGAAGATCCCAAAGAAGACACAGCAGACTTCCAAGGACTTCGTGTCCGGGCGGGTGGCGACTTCGCCATCCAGTTCCAGGGCCTCGAACAGTCCAATGATGCGGATAACCTCGTTGCCCTTTCTAATAACCTGACCTTGCCCACCGCCAACCTGAACCTCGAAGTGCAGTTGGCAGAAGGCGTACGGATGCACCTGCGCACCTACCTGTCGTCGCGCCACCATGTGGAGGCATGGGTGAAAGGCGGTCATATGCAGATCGACAACCTCGACTTCATCCAGGAGGGCTTCCTGTCTGGCCTGATGGAGAATACCCGCTTCCGCTTCGGGATGGATGAAATTAACTACGGCGACACCCATTTCCGCCGTTCCGACAACGCCCGGGCCATCTACAACCCGTTCGTTGAAAACTACATCATGGACGCCTTCACCACGGAGCCGTTCGCCGAAGTGTCGGTCTTCAACAACGGCTTCCTGGGCTTGGCCGGTATCTCCAACGGACGCCTGAACCAGAGCCCGACGGAAGGCGATGATGGCGTGGCGGTCTTTGGGAAAGTGGGCTACGACAGCCAGATCAACGACGACCTGCGGATCCGCCTGACGGGCTCGGTCTACCACAGCACCGATGCAGGCACCCGCGACTACCTCTACAATGGCGACCGGGCCGGCGCACGCTACTATCAGATCTTCGCCACCGAAGAGGGCGGCAGCGACTTCCAGCCCCGCTTCAACCCCGGCTTTGCCTACCAGACCGCGTTCCAGGTCAACCCCTTCGTGAAGTTCCAGGGCTTCGAGTTCTTCGGCGTGTTTGAAGTGAGCAACAGCGGCACCGACGAAGGCGGCAGCTTCACGCAACTGGGCGCCGAACTGCTCTACCGCTTCGGTTCTCGCGAGCAGTTCTACCTAGGCACACGCTTCAACAACGTGGACGGCGAAACCGCCACCGATGGCCCGAAATGCGAAATCAACCGCATCAACGTAGGCGGCGGCTGGTTCCTGACGAACAACGTCCTGACCAAAGTCGAATACGTAACCTCGTCCTACGATGGCGCGGCCTTCACCGGCCACTTGGCAGGCGCACAGTATGACGGCTTCATGATCGAAGCAGTCATCAGCTTCTAACCCCTATCCCTTACACCTCATCCACCTTGCTTAGGCAAGGGAACGGCGCGTGGTACCCCAACCACGCGCCGTTTCTATTTCTACCCGGTGTACAGCCGGGCTAGCGTGTTTATCCGCAGCGTTTGACGCATATGCTTTTCCTTGTCATCTCAAACGCACGTGAGGGATCTCGACGCGTGGAAATAGCTCCTTACGACGAGATCCCTCATTGACATTCGGGATGACGAAAAAGAACACCATCAAATACGAAACTGCTCTGGTTTCAGTGTCATGCCGGGACTGACACGGGATCTCCCACACTAGCAATTGTGCCATATTACGGGGTCCCGAATCAGGGTCCGAGATGACAAACGGCACTACCGAGGAATGAGCCATAGCTTCGTCTGCCGCCCGTCCAGGTACCACACTTGCTCGCCATCAAACACGGCGTCTTCTTCCAGCATCACGCGGATGGCCTGATCGCCCCACTCCGGGATCGCCACCGCCGCATTGAGTTCAATCGAGTGTGCCGTATTCGCATACAGCGGATAATCACCGCGCCCCGGCACGCCGCCTTGCTGATCCCACAGCCCAATCGTAGGCCCCGCACCATGGCCGTGGAAGCCAATCGGGTGGGTGTAGATGGTGGCCTGAATGCCTTCTGCCTCTGCCTGTTCGAGTGCAAGGCGCAGGATGTCATTGCCGCTGCGCCCTTCAGCAAACTGATTGGTGAGTATATCCTGCACGCGGTTGCCCGTCGCCAAGGCATTGCGCAACCCTTCCGGCGCGTCGGCCTCGCCCGGGCGCAATACGTAGGCGTGCTGCTGGGTGTCGGTGTTCAGGCCCAGGTAGGTGATGCCAAAATCGACGTGGATCAGGTCGCCGGGAAGAATCACGTTGTCGGCGGGACGCTGAGAGAAGTTAGCCAGGAACGAAGCATTGCCGTCCTCCTGCCGCTGCACCGACACACTCGGATGAAACCACGTCATCAGCTTCAGGTCACGGATGCGCTCGCGGTACCACCACTCCACATCGGTCGTGGTGGTAAGGCCCGGGTGAATAACGGCCTCCGACAACCCCTCGGCGATGATGGCGTGGGCAATACGAACGATCTGCGGATACGCCTGTAACTCCGAGGCCGTGCGCGTCTCCAGCCAGCCAATCGCAAGGTTTTCAGCAGAAACGATGCGGTTGTGGAATGAAGCAGGCAGTGCCTCTCGAAACGCCTCATATTCGGTGGCCGTAAGCCCGTCAGCCAGCGCAAACGTCGCCGAGCGGTTGACGGCAATACGCTGCGGGTCTCGCTCTGCGATCACGTCGGCGACGCGCTGCCACTGGTCGGGCTCTTCCTCCGGGTTCCATGAGCGTGGGAACGGCCCGATGTTGTAGCGCGCCACGGCCATCCGCTCGATGCCTTCTTCTTCTCCCCGGTCGAAGAACAGCAGCACCGTCCGGCGACGGGCCGCCAGCCATGTCGCCGGAAGCATCGTCTCGATCACCGGGTCTTCGTTGTATTCACGGGCGCTGATCATCCACAGGTCGATACCTTCGCGGCGCATCAGCATCGGGATGACCGTGTCCAGCCGCTCGGCCAGCCACCGATCCTGCACGGTTGCTTGCTCCTGCATGGGCAAGATGACAGGCATCGGAAAGTCCTGCGCCCGCACCCAGGTGGTGGTAGCGAGGGCGACGAAAAAAACGACGGCGATGCGTTTCATAACAGAGACAGTGCAAGAAGCAGGAACGGCGGTGCCCCCAAGATAGCACCTTCCGTGTGGAATCCCACACCGTTTCACCGCGCCCGTCTTATCCTGCCACCTCGGTCGTTTCTTCGTCTATCTCCTGCCAGTACTGCGTGGCGTAGGTATACAGTTCATCCACAAGGCCCACGAGGTAATGCCGATTCCGCTGTTTCGCGGCCTCATACCAAGGATTCATCAACGTTGAGCGCAGCAAAAACAAGCCCTGGTCCTCGAATTCCTCATCAGACACACCAAGGCGCTGAAGCATATCCCGGGTAGCCGCAGGACCGTAGCGCTCGGCGTTGAGCATGGTTCGGCTTACGAAGAAATTCTGGTCGTAGACATGCAGGCGGCGCATATCAGACAGGCTAAAGTGCCGATAGAGCGCCCGGTTGAGCGCGTTGATGCGCTGGAGCGACACCGCTTCTTCCGCCGGACGAAAGGCGTAGCAGACAATGTTGGACTGGGGCGGACACAGAGGCACCGCCTGCATCGACTGCGGCCCCGCCTGCAGCGGCCACTGATCGAGCAGGGTATACAGTTCGCAGGCATTGCGGATCGTCTGGCGCACCAGCTTGCCATGGCCGCGGGTGTCGAGCGGGATCAGGGTATGGCTGAGCCATACAGCAGCGGCGGCGGCACCGGGTTTGCTACCTTCCAGAATGTACAATCCGATGTTTTCGTTCTCGATCTCTGCACGCGGCCCCTGTGGTTCTTCCCCGATATACGGCGCATTCTGCCGCACCAGCGGGCGTACCAGGTTCGACTTGAAGCAGACCGCCCCGGCAGGATAGGGAATGTAGCCCAGCTTGTGCGGGTCGATGACGATGGAGTCGCAGGTACCGAGTTGTTCGAGCGCGTCGCACGTCGCGTTTTCTGGCAGGTTGAGATCCAGCCGGACCGCCTCGCCCCTGATTTTCGTCTCCGTCCACGGGTTTCCCAGGCCCTCACGCTCAGGCACGATGGTCGTCCGCAAATACCCGCCGTACGCGGCGTCGGCATGAAGCCAGAACGACGGCCGGCCAGCCGCCTCCCGCTCCTCCCGGAGCGCCACAATCTCGTCTACCGGGTCGACGGCCCCTTCCTCTGTGCTTCCCACAATCGCCACCACCGCCAGGATGTGCTTACCCTCCTGCTCCACCCGGTCCAGCGTGTCCCGCAGATCGCCCGCCAGCATTCGAAAGCGATGGTCTACCGGCACCGAAACCACGGACCGATGCCCCAGGCCCAGCAGGTCCATCACCTTGGGCAGGCTGTAGTGGTACGTTTCGGGAACGACGAGCACCGGCTCGCTGTCCAGCCCGTCGCAGACAGTGCGCATCCCAACCTGCATCACGTTGTACGGCGACTTCCGGTAAGCATCGATGAAACGCCGCGTCGTCTCCGGGGTAGCTCCGGCGTACGCCTGGACCTCGTCGAACACCTCCAGCAACAACGCCATCGCACGCTGCGGCGGCATGCCAAGCAGCACATCGCGGTGCGCCTCACGAAGCGGATGCGCCCGTTCAAACTGCACCAGCACGTCGCGCAGCAGAAACGGGAGATACTTGACGGTGCGCGCCACCCACAACGCCTCCAGATTGGCCACGGTGCCGCCACTGGTCAGGTGCGACCAACTCGTCGCGCCGTCGTAGCCAAGCATCTCAACGAGGAGCCGACCCGCCTCGCGTTCCAGCCGCACAGTCACGGGGGCCGCTTCCGTAGAGACGTTGTTCGGGTTGTAGAGCATCGCTGCGAAGTAGGCCGCGATGCTTGGCAGCGTCTGCTCGGCCAGCATGTGGGCGGCATAGCGCGGGCTGTGAAACGGGAAATCGGCCTTGAGGGCTGCCAGCAACTCGAAAAGCCGGTCCTCAAACTGGTCATTCCAGAGGCTGTGGGCCCGCCTCCTCTCAGAGGTGACAATCAGCCCATCCTCTGGGTAGTAATTGCGCCGCCAGTACTGGTGATCCTGAAGGATGCGTTGAATGACCTGGGCAAAGGCCTCGCTGTTTTCACTTTTCGGGCCTGCAAACCAGGCGTTTATTGGGAAGTGCGGGTCGTCCATAGAGAACAGAAAGTCGGATGGTGCGTGACGAGCGGGTCGGAAGAGGAATATAACCCTGACGCTCTGTTTCGCCTCAGCCATGCTTCTTTTTCTGCGGGGTACTCAGATTCCATGTTCGTGGGCGCATGCTATCGTTTGATAATGATTCTGCCTGCGGGTGCATCCGTGCAGCCGGACATCTATCTTGGTTGCCCCATCCCCCACCAGTAGCGTTCCTTTTCACCTCTTCTCGTTGTTGTATGCGCCCGCTGTTTGTGCTTTGCCTGTTGGCCTTTCTTTTTCCCACCCGCCCCGCGTCCGCCCAGGTACTCACGGCGGGTGACATCGCCATCGTGGGCATGACCACCGACAACCCGGATGCCTTTGCGTTCGTCGCCCTTGTCCCGCTCCCAGCGGGCACCACCATTCAGTTCACCGACAATGGCTGGATGGGTGCAGGCGGCTTTCGTGCCAACGAAGGGGTGTTCACCTACACCGCCCCAGCAGGCGGCGTTGCTGTGGGAGAAGTGGTGACGGTCAATGAGCCGACCGGACCGTCGTTTTCGACCTCGGGTGAGCAACTGCTGGCCTACCAGGGCACTGCCGACAATCCCACGTTTATCTACGGCCTGAACGACGAAGGCCCCGCCGAATGGCAGGCCGATGCGTTGAACTCCAACACGTCGGCGTTGCCTGCCGGACTCGTCAACGGATCCACCGCCGTGGCCGTTAATGAAGCCGACAACGTGGCCTACACCGGCCCCACCACGGGCACGCGCACCGACCTCCTCACCGCCATCGGTAATCCGGCAAACTGGCCAGGCGATGACGCCAACCCGGTGGCGTTTCCGGGCGACTTCACCGTGACAGGCGGCGGTGGCAACAGCGCCCCGCAGTTCACCAGCGTTCTCACCGACCAGACCATCGTGGCGGACGTGCTGTTTCAGTTCGATTACGACGCCACCGACGCCGACAACAACCCGATCACCTTCACCCTCGACAACCCGCCGACGGGGGCGACAATCGACGGCACCACCGGCGTTTTCTCTTGGACACCCACGCAGGCCCAGGCAGGCAACACCTTTCCCATTACGGTGCAGGCCAGCGACGGCATTGCCACCACGCAGACCACCGCCTCGCTCACCGTCAACGCCGAGCCCGACAACCAGCCGCCGGTTTTTTCGGGCGACGAACAGGCCGTGCTCGTAGAACCGGGCGACACCGTGATGCTGACCTTCGAAGCCACCGACCCCGATGGCGACCCCGTTGCCCTCGCACTCACCGAGTCGCCGTTTAATGCCACCTTTGACCCCGCAAGCGGCGTGTTTTCATGGACGGCAGGCGACATTGGGATGTACCGCGTGGGCGTCTCGGCCAGCGACGGCGAAGCCGCTACTACCCGCATCGTGGCGATTGCCGTGCAGGGCATGCTTTTTCCTTCGGACACAGACGAGGCCCTGCTGACATCTTTGCAAACCGCCTACGCCCCACAGCAGACGTTGGGCTACGACCGCGCCCGCGACACCCTCTACGCCCGAGTCGAAGCCTACGGTGATGGCACCGTGAGCGGCATTTATACGAATTACACCGTGGCGCTTCCCGACGGCGTCGATCCGTCGGCGTACCTCTTTTCCCGCGACCTCAACGCCGAACACGTCTGGCCGCAGTCGCTGGGTGCTGCCAACGAGCCGCAACGCAGCGACATGTTCAACTTCTTCCCTTCGCGTGTCAACGTCAACGCCGACCGGGGCAACCGCCCATATGGCGAAATCCCGGATGCCCAAACCGACACGTGGTACTACCTCGACCAGTCTCAAGGCACCATTCCCACCCAAGACATCGACCAGTGGTCTGAGCTAGACAATGGCCTGAATCGGTTTGAGCCCCGCGAAGCCATCAAAGGCGATATGGCGCGCACCATCCTGTACTTCTACACCATCTACCGCGACGTGGCCGATCAGGACTTCCTCTTCGAACAATTCGGTACGTTTGAGGCGTGGATGCGCGACGACCCGGTTTCCGAGGAAGAGTTACTGCGGGCCGCCCTCATTGGGCCGTATCAGGGCAATACCAACCCGTTTTTGCTAGACGAGACGCTGTTTACGCGCAGCTTTGGCGTGGTGGAATCAGCAGAAGCCAGCGATGATGTACCCTCCACGCTCCAATTGTCGGCTCCGTACCCCAATCCCGCCCGCACCGAAACGCAAATAACGTTGACGATCACCGCACCGCAGCAGGTAGAGGTAGCGATCTATGACGCCCTTGGGCAGCGCGTGACGGTGCTACAGCGCGGGCTGCTTTCGCCTGCAACGGCGCAGCCGATCACGATCGATGTCTCAGAGCTGCCAAGTGGGCTGTATTTCGCGCGGGTCAGGGGTGAGCGCATCAGCCAGACACGCCAACTGGTGGTGGTGCGCTAAGAAACGGGCTAGTTCGATCCTTCGGCGGCAACGACGGGCAGGTTCTGTGCCCATGCGGCCCGCAGCGCAAGCTGTTCGGGCATGGCGTTGGGGTTCACCTCAAAAACATGGGTGGCCACCTGATCGACGAGTTGCTTGGCGCAGGTGTAGGTGTGTTCTTCGTCGCCGCGCCGGATGGTCAGGTCGAACGGCTCGCCGACATCTAATTGCTCTACCACTCCAAACGCCTGCTGCGCCGTCTGAAGCGTGATTTCCATGTCGTTTAACCCGGTGATCACGTCGCCTTCCTCAAAGCCACAAGCAGCCCCAATCTCCGCAACGTGGGTGATCACAATTTGCTGATCCTCATCGACGCCCGCCTGTAAACCCAGCGCAGGCTCCTGCTCGCCCGTGTTGACCTCCGGCGTGTACGTGATGCCTAGTTTGGCGTAATAGTCTGCCATCGGCAGCGGCTGCGTATCCCGCACATAGGCATCGAAGAACGGCCGCACGTCCGGGTGCGTCATGGCCGCAAAGTCGTCAAAAAAGGTGGCTTCGGAGAACGACGTGTCTGGTCCAAAGCGCTCTGAGAGATCGAGCAGCACTTCGCGCATGCCCTGGGTGCCGTCCGAAAGCTCCAGCAGCTTGATGTCGAGCAGCCCGGCGACGAGGGCGCCGCGCTGGTAAATGTTGCCCCACTGCTGCTGCCCTTTTTCCGAGAACGACTCCAGGCCGATCTGGCTCAGGCTGAAGTTTTTGTCGAAGCTGTCGTCGCCCTGCATCTTTTCCGAGAGCCGCGACAGGTATTCATCCAGCGA
>JAUIDY010000089.1 GCA_030428385.1 Rhodothermia bacterium
CCACGATCCACACTTCGGGAATGCCTGCTTTGGCGTATTGGGGAAGCTTCACCGAGCGGTCGCGGGCCAGCGTGGTGTCGGCGACTTCCACCAGCAGCAGTACCTGATCAGCGGTGGGCACCTGATCTAAAATACCGGCTCGGAGAAGGGCCAGGTCCGGTTCGGGCTCCCAGTGAGAAGCGAGGCGAATCGGGTTTTGCACGCTTACAAAGACATTCGTGTCTGTTCGGTCTACGAACAAACGTGTTAGCCGCATGACGCAGCCGATGTGGGGGCCTCCTACAGGGGACATGGCGATAATTTTTCCATTAAGCAGTTCGACGCGGTCCTCCTCGGTGAGAATGCCCGCTTCGGCCATCGCATGGTAATCGTCCACCGTCAGCCGCCGCTGTTCGAGTACAACCTCTGCCATCGTTTCGCGTGTTTGTGTGCCCGGTACAAAGATAAACGGAAAAGAGAGCACAAAGATCACTCATTCCACACGCTCTACATGCACCGCCTGGATGTGGCCCACTTCTTCGCCGGGGATGGTGACAGCGTGCAGGGTGAGGCGTGTCTGCCCGGCCGGAAGGGTGAGGGTGCCCAGTGCTTGCTCAGCCCACGGCTTTTCATACACCTCGCCACGGGAGAGGCGGTCGGGGCTAGGGAGAAAGGGTGGGTCGAAGGCCGTTGCGATCTCGCCCTCGGTGCTGCGGCCTGCCGCCGTGGCCCGTAGCCGGGCGCCCGCGTTCGAGGCGGAGACGGTGTACGAAACAGAAACGGCATAGCGACCCGGTTCCACCACATCCACCTCCCATGCGATCCGGTCGCTGGTGCTGCGCCACTGCGTGAGCCAGTCGTTGGCCCAGCCGCTTTCGCCGTAATAGGTCACCTCGCCGTCCAGATACGCCTCGGTGGCGGGAAGCGTGACCTTGGGTGCAGCGGCATAGCCAATGGGGATCGGCGGGCGGTACGTCATGCCGTCGGTCGCCTCGGCAAACCAGTCCCGGTACAACTGGCTCAGGCTGTCTACCAATACGGGATGCTGCGCGGCTAGGTCGACGCGCTCAGAAGGATCTTTGTCCATGTCGAACAGCATCCAGGTGGCGTCGGTGCGGACGAGGCGGTACTGGTCAGTCCGGACGGCGCCGGGAAACGGCTCCAGGTCGGTCCGGCGCGAGTGGTGCGTGAATAGGGGACGGTCGGGCCAGGAAGACGCCGTATCCCGGATCAGCGGGGCTAGGCTGAGGCCGTCCAGCGCAAGGTCGGGGGCAAGGGCGATGCCTGCGAGGTCGGCGAGGGTCGGCAGCAGGTCGATGTGGGCAGTGTTAGGGCGAATGTGGGTGCCGGGTGCGATCTGGCCAGTCCAACGAATAAACAGTGGGACGCGCACGCCGCCTTCATGCACGCTGGCCTTGGTGCCGCGCATGTCGCCGTTGTAGCGGTTTCCGTTCGGGCCGTTGTCGGTGAGGAACAGCACGATGGTGCGTGTCGCAAGATCGTGTTCGTCCAGCTTGGCGAGCAGCCGCCCGAGGTTGTCGTCCACGTTCTCGTTCATCCCATACACCGCCGCCGTCTTGTCGTCAAACCCGCGTGCCTTGTACGTATCGAAGTAGCGGTCGGGCACCTGAAACGGGCCATGCGGGGCGTTGTAGGGGACGTAGGCAAAAAACGGGCGGTCGTGGTGCCGGTCGATGAAGGCCAACGCCGAGTCGGTGAGTACGTCGGTGATAAAGCCTTCGGTGGGGACTTCGGTGCCGTTATAGGTCAGCGTGGTGTTGAAGTAGTTGTTCCAGTGTCCGGCAGCAAACCCGAAGAACGTGTCGAAGCCCTGCCCAGTGGGAGTGGCGGGGTAGTGGGCCCCGTTATGCCATTTGCCAAACAGCCCGGTGGCATATCCGGCGTCGCGGAAGACTTCGGCGAGGGTGGTTTCTTCGGGCCGCATGGTCTCCAATCCCCGCGTCACCCACTGCGTGCCGGTGCGCAAATGGTACCGCCCCGTAAGCAGGCTGGCGCGGGTGGGGGCGCACACGGGACTCACGAAGAACCGCTCGAACCAGGCTCCTTCTTGCGCCAGCTGGTCCATCACCGGCGTGTCGACAGCGGGGTTGCCGTGCGCCCGGATGTCGCCCCAGCCCTGGTCATCGGTCATCACGAGCAGAATATTGGGGCGTTCGGGGGTTTGGGCATCAAGGGGGAGGACGGGGAGGAGGCAACTCCCCAGCAGGAATACCAGCAGGATCCGGTAGCACATGAAGCGTGGCGGCGTCTTCGTGTAGATAAAACAGAAAAGGGCAAAGTAGGGGCCGGGGTGGCATCCCGCAAGAATCAGAAAAAGGAAGCATTTGGCAGAGACGCCACCTTTCTATTGCCCCCGCAAATCCCGAAGTTGGCGACCCTGTTGTACATCATCCCATCGGTATCCATGAAGCTTACATTCTGGGGCGCGGCCCAAACCGTCACCGGCTCGAAACACCTGCTCGAACTCGATAATGGCAAACGCCTGCTGCTCGACTGCGGCCTGTTCCAGGGGCGGCGCGATGAGTCGGCCGAGAAAAATTCCAACTTCGGGTTCGACGCCACGACGATAGACGCCGTGCTGCTTTCTCACTCCCACATCGACCACGCGGGGCTGCTGCCCAAGCTATGGCGCGAGGGCTTCCGGGGTGAGGTGTACACGACGCACGCGAGCTACGACCTGTGCAGCATCATGCTGCGCGACAGCGCCCACATCCAGGAGAAAGACGTCGACTTTGTGAACAAGCTGCGGCGCCGAAAAGGCAAGCCGCCCGTCGAACCGCTCTATGTGATGGAGGATGCCGACGGCATCATGGAGCAGTTCATCGGGGTGTCGTACAACCACAAGTTTTCGCCGGTAGAAGGCGTGACGGTGGAGTACCGCGATGCGGGGCATATCCTCGGCTCGGCGTCGATGGTGGTGACGGTGCAGGAAGGTGGCAAAACGAAAAAGCTGGGCTTCACGGGCGACATCGGCAACCCCGGACGCCCCATCCTGCGCGATCCGGCCAAGATGGAAGACTGCGACTGGCTCATCTGCGAATCGACGTACGGCGGCGAGACACACGACCCGCCCAGCAAGTCGAAGGCGGCGCTGGAGGAGGTGATCAAGCGCACGTATGAGCGGGGCGGCAAGGTGATCATCCCGGCCTTTGCCGTGGGCCGCACGCAGGAACTGGTCTACGCGATGGACCAACTCGAAAACGAGGGACGGCTGCCGTCGCTGCCCGTCAATGTCGACAGCCCGCTGGCGGTGAACGCCACCGGCATCTTCATCGCCCACCCCGAATGCTACGACGCCGACTTGCGCGAGTACATGCGCACCGACCCGAACCCGTTTGGCTGGTCGCGGCTGCACTACATCCGCGATGTGGCCGATTCCAAGGCGCTCAACGTCGAAGACAAGTCGATGGTGATCATCTCGGCGTCGGGGATGTGCGAGGCCGGACGCATCCTCCACCACCTGCGCAACAACATCGAAGACCGTCGCAACACGGTGATGATGGTGGGCTACTGCGCCGAGCACACGCTGGGCCGCCGCATCATCGAAAAGCGCAGCCACGTTCGCATCTTCGGCGAGAAGCACCCGCTCAAGGCCGAGGTGGTGGTGATGAACAGCTACTCGGCCCACGCCGACGAGCCGGGCCTGCTCGACTTTGTGGGCAAGCTCGACCGCGAGCGGCTGCAAAACATTTTCCTCGTCCACGGCGACCCGAAACGGCAGAAAAAGCTAAAAGCCGCGCTCACCACCGAAGGCTACCGGGGCGTCGTTATCCCGCACCACGGCGAGTCGGTGCAGTTGTAAGCGGGGTTATGGTTATTCGGCCGACGGAGTTTCTGCTTGCAGGACCTGATAGAAATCCTGCAAGATCGCGGGGGCGTCGAAGTTCTCCCACAGGATGATCGTCCGAGGATTGTCGGGTTGATCGGTCCAGGTGCCATCGGCGTTGAGTTGCGGGGCGGGGATGGAAGTGGCCGTCGCCCACGTCGGGTCTTTGACGATGGCCACGGCGGCCATGTCAAAAAGGGCACGCGACGGCGGGTCGCCGTGCAGGTCGATGTGGGAAAAGAGGTTGACCGCGTAGTCACCAAAGGTGGAAAACGTACCGCCGTGCCGTCCGGTGATGGGCGTGGTGGCCTGGGGGCCGTGGCCCGATAGATGCAGGTCTACTTCCTCCGGCGTAATGCGGACGGCGTCCGTGCCGCTCGGTTCGCCATACCGCACGAGTGCGATCTCGAACGGGACCTCGGCCGCCAGCAGGTACCGCAAGGACGCCTCGTCGTTGACCTGGTTGTATTCGCCCGGCTCCGGGTAGTTGGATCCCAGCCACACGATGCGAACGCGGTCTGCGATGTCGGGTGCCTTGTCGAGTGCTAGCGCGATGTTGGTGAGTTTGCCCACCGGAAGCAGCAGCAACGGGTCCTCTGCCGTTGCTGCCCGCGCCGTCTCGATGATAAACGCGACGGCTTCCGCCCCGTCGTAGGTTTCCTGCGCCAGGGTAGGCTGGATCTCCTCAAAGGCACCGCTTGCGCCTGGATAGACGCCGATCTCGTCGGTCTTGTTGAGTAGTTGGACGACCCGCGCCGCTTCTTGGACGTGGGCGTCAATGTCTCCGCCACTACGGGTCTCGTTGACCGTGATCCCGGCGACATCGAAGGTTGCTTCGTTGAGCAGGAGATACGCGATGGCGTGCTGGTCGTCGAGTTCGTTGTTGGCATCGGTATCCAGAATGACCCGCAGCCGCTCGGGGGCAGGCGGTGCCTGTTCCGCTGGGGGCACAGGTGTGGGTTCTGGTTGGCAGCCGAACAGGAGAAACAGGGCAACAAGAGGGATCCAACGGACGGATAACATGGCGCGCTCAGAGAAGATGGTTCGAGAAGGAAAAAGTACGGGGAAAAGGATCATGAGGAACGACGGAGCAGGCGTTTGAGCAGGGGGTAGGGACGCCCTTGCATCTGGTGGCGATACGCGTCGACAATCACCGCCAGGATGATCACCCCGCCCGTGATCATGCGCTTGGTCGGTTCGTCGGCCCCGATCTGGGCGAGTCCGGTTTGTAGGACAACGATGATGAGGACGCCGAAAAAGCTATTTACCACCGAGGCGCGCCCGCCCATCAGGCTGGTGCCGCCAATAACAACCGCCGCGATGGCGGCCAACTCCATGCCCAGCCCGGCGTTGGGGTCGGCCGACTCCAGATAGGCCGTTTGGAACACCCCGCCCAGCCCGCTCAGCAGGCCCGCGAGGGCAAACACACCCACCAGCACCGGGCGGGGGTCGATGCCGGAGAGCCGCACCGCCTGCTCGTTTGTCCCGATGGCGATCATATAGCGCCCAAACACCGTGCGGGTGAGGAGGACGTGTCCGGTCCCGACCACCACCATGGCCGCGAAGAAGGCGGGCGACAGCCCCAAACCCTCGACGGGTGCACTAAGCGGGGCGATGGTGGCCCCGATGTATTTCGTCTGGGAGCCCGTGACGAGGTAGGCCCCCCCGCGGGCGATCTCCAGCATCCCGAGCGTCACGATAAACGACGGGATCGCCCACCGTACCGACACCCATCCGTTAAACACGCCGCAACCCAGCCCTACCAGCAAACACGCCACGATGCCCAGCCCAAGGCCGCCATTTCCATCCACCAGCACTACCCCCAAAACCGCACTGCTAAAGGCCAGGACGGAGCCGACGGAGAGGTCGATGCCGGCCACGGCCAGCACCAGCGTCATGCCTACAGAAACCACCACCAGCGGAGGAATCTGGTTGGCGATGGTCTGAAACGTCAGGCGGGAAAAGAAATACTCGCTCAGCCCGCTGAAGATGGCCACCAGCGCCACCAGCACGGCCACCAACCCGAGGTAATTCGACGATCCTCCCTTCCACCAGGCGGACCTCTTGGGCGAAGAAGATGTCGTTGTCATGTCAGGCCGTCGGGGCTTGGGATGAAGAGGCCAGATAGCCACTAATGGCAGCAGCCATGAGGGCGTCGTGGGTCCAGGTATCAGGGTCGAAGGTGTCCACAAGCCGCCCGGCAGAAAGCACAGCGATGCGGTCGCAGATGGCCATCAACTCGCGGAGGTCGCTCGAAACCACCACCAAGGCTTTGCCCGCGGCGGTGAGGGTATCAAAAAGTTCATACAGGCGGTGCCGGGCCGTCACGTCGATGCCCCGGGTGGGTTCATCGAAGAGCAGAACCGGACAATCCCGGAACAGCCACCGGGCCACCACCACCTTTTGCTGGTTGCCGCCGCTCAATTCTTGCATGGGCTGTTCGGGCGAGCGCACCTGGATGTCCAGCAGCTGGATGTAGCGGTGGGCGGCCTCTTCCTCTTTCGAGGGGTCAATCCAGCCCGCACGGGATACCTGCTTCATGGCTGCGAGCGTCGTGTTGAGCCGCAGGGCGTGGGGCAGCAGCAGCCCTTGCTGCTTCCGGTCCTCGGGGATCATGCCGATGCCTGCCCGGACGGCATCGCGGGGTTGCCTGATCTGTGCAGGCTCCGTCTGCCCCCCCACGTAAATGGCCCCACCCTCAGGCGGATCGGCACCGAAGATGGCCCGCAAGGTCTCGGTTCGGCCTGCGCCAATCAGCCCCGCCAGGCCCAGCACTTCCCCCTGGCGAACCTCAAAGCTGACATCCTGCACTTGCTTGCCACGACGCAGGTGGGCCACCCGCAGGGCCACCTCTCCGCGCCGCGTGTCTTTTCGGGTGGGCTGCTGCGTGGCTTCCTGGCCCGCCATATGCCGGATAATGGTGTCTAGCGTCAGCGAGGCCGTCAGCTGGGAGGCGACCACCTGCCCGTCGCGCAGCACCGTCATGTGGTCGCTGATACGCGCCAACTCCTCCATCCGATGGCTGATGTAGATGATGCCAACGCCTTCACTACGCAGCCGGTGGATATGGGCAAAAAGTTGCTCAATCTGGGGATCGGTGAGCGCGGCGGTGGGCTCGTCGAGGATGAGCAGGCGGCACGGCTGCGAAAGGGCGCGGGCGATTTCAATCAACTGCTGGTGCCCCACCCCAAGGGTGGAAACGGGAAGCCGCGGGTCGAGGGTTTCCAGTCCTACGTCGGCAAGGACCTGCTGCGCCTGTCGGTGCAAGGCCGGATAGTCGATGAGTCCGAACCGACGAGGCAGACGGCCCAGAAAAAGGTTTTCGGCGATGCTGAGGGTCGGGATGAGGTTCAATTCCTGCATCACCAGGTGGATGCCTGCCTGCGCCGCTTCTGTTTTGGAGTGCGGGTCGTAGGGGCGCCCGTCGAACAGGAGGGTGCCGGAATCCCGGGGCGTAAGGCCGCACACAATCTTGGCAAGAGTCGATTTGCCTGCTCCGTTGGCACCTACCAGGGCATGAACCTGACCGCGTTCTACCTGCAATGCAACGTCGCGGAGGACAGGGGCCGCATAACGTTTGCACAGACCCTCGATGTGAAGCAGGGGAGTGGCAGGCATAGCGGCTAGAGGTTTTCCGCCGTGATCAGGTCTACGGGGGTTTGATGGTCAGCGGGGGCGGCATTGCCGTTCAAGATTTGCAGGGCCGCCTCAATGCCAAACACCGCCAGTTGGTCGCCATGCTGATCGGCGGTGGCCAAGACGCGCCCCGTACGGATCATCTCTTGGATGGCGGAGATATTGTCGAACCCCACGATCAGGATGTCGTCGGCCCGGTTGGCCTGCCGGACGGCGGCGGCGGCCCCGAGCGCCATGTTGTCATTGCTGCACAGCAGGGCTTTTAGACCGGGATGTTCGCGGAGGAAGGCGGCTGCGACGGCGGTGGCCTTGGCTTGCTCCCAGCCCCCGCTTTGCACCCCCACCACGTCGATGTTGGCGGCCTGCATGGCGTCTTCGAACCCCAACTGCCGTTGCTGGGCATTAAACGCCGTCGGAATGCCACCGATGATCGCCACCTGGTCGCCCGCGTTGAGGCGGGCCGCGAGGGCTTCGCCCACCAGCCGGGCGCCTTCCCGGTTATCGGGGCCCACAAAAGGGATCGCTACCCCGGCTTCGTCCAGGGTGGCCTGGTCGAACTCATTGTCGATGTTCACCACCACGATGCCTGCCTGCTGTGCACGTTTGGCAACGGGTACCAGTGCGCGGGAGTCGGCCGGGGCCAGCACGATGGCGTCGACGCCAATCGACATCATCTGCTCGACCAGGGCCACCTGCTGGCTGAGGTCACTCTCGTCTTTGATGCCGTTGATGATCAGGTCGTAGTCCGCGGCATGGGCTTCCTGATGGGCGCGGGCGCCGTCTGCCATGGTGACAAAAAACTCGTTCGCCAGCGATTTCATGATCAGGGCCACGCGGGGTTTGGCGGGTTCGTCATCGGCGGCGCGGGGCTGGCACCCGGATGCCAGCATGACGAAAAGGACTAGCAGAAAAGGCAACAGTCGGTTCATGGTCAGGTGGGTCTGGCAGGTGGTGCGGCCACCGAGGCACGTTCGTGGAGAGTAGGCTGGAAAACGATTTTTTTCCCGGGTCCGGGCGCGGGGTGGGTAATTTGTTCGAGCAGAAGCTGAAGGGCGGCTTTTCCCATATCCTCCCAAGGTTGCCCAATTGTTGTCAGTGGGCACATCAGGACCGGCGCGAATTCGATGTCGTCAAAGCTGACGAGGGAAAGGTCTTCCGGAATCCGCAGCCCGGCATCGCGGATGGCTTGCAGCGCGCCCAGCGCAAGCAGGTCTCCGGTGGCAAAGAGGGCCGTCGGAGGATCCGGGTGCTTCAGTAGCGTACGTGTGGCGTCATACCCGCTCTGCACGCGAAAGTCATGGCCTGCAATAAGGGCCGGATCGCTGGGAAGCCCGTGGCGGCGCAGGGCTTCATGGTAGCCGCTCAGCCGCTCCATCGTGGTGGACACCCCCGGTAATCCCTGGATCACGCCAATGCGGACATGCCCGTGCTGGATCAGCAGTTCGGTGGCCATAAAGCCCCCCTTGTGGTTATCCAGCACCACCGCATGCGAATCGAGGGTGTCGAAATACCGGTCGATGAGTACGAGGGGGCGCTGATGAGCAAGGAGGGGATTGAGGTGCGCTGCCTCTTGCCCCACCGGCATCACCATCAGGCCGTCCACCCGCTGCCGCTGCAACAGGTCGAGGTGTTCCACCTCGAGCGCCAGGTCTTCGTTGGTGTCGCACACCATAAGCTGGTAGCCTTGACGGTGGGCTTCCTGCTGGATGCTCCGGGTGATGTGGGCAAAAAACGGATTGGCGATGTCGGGAATGAGCAGCCCGAGCGCCATGGTTTGCTGCAGGCGGAGGCCGCGGGCAAGTGGGTTGGGCTGGTAGGCCAAGGTCTCCGCCGCCGCGCGCACGCGTCGCCGGGTGGCTGCGCTGATGCGCTGGCCTTTCCCGTTCAGCACCCGAGACACCGTGGAGACCGAGGTCCCAGACAGGGAAGCGATGTCTTTTAAGGTTACAGGCATGGGAAGAACAGATGAGAAGCAGGGCCAGATTCAAAGATGGACAAACGTTTGCACAGAAGCAATAATTGTGCTTTAAAAAGTGGGGCGATATTGACTATTTTAATAGGACAAACGTTTGCGTTAATTCACGGATGGGCTCATGAATCGGGTGGTGGTTATCGGAAGCATCAATACAGACATGGTGGTGCAGGTGCCGCACCTCCCAGGGCCCGGAGAGACCGTCCTCGGGACGGCGTTTCATCAGGTTCACGGAGGCAAAGGGGCCAACCAGGCCATGGCGGCGGCCCAGGCAGGGGCGCAGGTGGCCTTTGTAGGAGGGGTCGGGCGTGACGTCCTTGGGGCGCAAGCCCTGGCGAACCTGCAAGCCGCTTCCATCGACACGATGTATGTGCAACAGTGGGACGGGGTGCCATCGGGGGTGGCGTTGATTATGGTTGATGCGGGGGGTGAAAACTGCATCTCGGTAGCAGCAGGCGCAAATGTACAGGTGACCCCCTCCTCGATAGCGGCAGCAGACGCGGCGATTGTAGACAGCGATGTGATACTCCTCCAACTTGAAATACCGCTGGAGGCAGTCTGCGCGGCGATCGCGCGGGCCCATGAGCTTGGCAAAACGGTCGTGCTCAACCCGGCGCCTGCCCAGCCGCTGCCCGATGCGCTCTGGCCGCAGCTTTCCCTCATCACCCCAAACCGATCCGAGGCCGCCCTCCTGACAGGTGTGGTGTTGGAGACGCGCGCCGCCATCGCTGAGGCGGCCCGTGTCTTGCGCAGCAAAGGCGTGGGCAGTGTCTTGATTACGCTCGGCGGCGATGGAGCCTATCTAGACACCGGGGCGCAGCAACGATGGATCACCGGCAAGCCGGTTGAAGTCGTCGATACCACGGGCGCGGGCGATGCCTTCAACGGAGTATTGGCCGCGGCCTTGGCCGCCGGGTATACATTAACCGATGCCGCGCAGCGTGCCAACGAAGCGGCGGCCCATGCCGTCACGCAAATGGGAGCGCAATCTACGGGCTAGGGGCCTTAGAAACTGTCTGGTACGATGATTTGGGGCTACGCCTGGTTCTTTTCGACCCTGACATCGCCCACTTTGTCGGCCCATAGCGCTGCTATGACCCTCCAAAGTCGTTCGTTTCAGGCCCTAAAACCCCTCAGGCTCGCTTCCCAACTGACATACCAGACAGTTTCTTATGCTGTAACGCGATGGGTGCTACAAGCTCGAAAGAGAGACGCATGCGTCATGCCTAACGTCATCGTTTTTTAAAGCAGAACCCATGTCCATCCACCCCTCTATCCTGAGCCGCATTGGCGGCACGCCGCTCGTCGAACTCAAACACCTCGTGCCGGAAGGCCACGCGCGTATTCTGCTCAAGATCGAAGCAGAGAACCCCACGGGCAGCATGAAAGACCGGATGGCGCTGGCGATGATCGAAGCCGCCGAGCAGGATGGGCGGTTGCCGCCGGGAGGGCACGTGGTGGAGTATACGGGCGGCAGCACGGGCGTCTCGCTGGCGCTGGTGTGTGCTGTCAAAGGCCACCCGCTGCACATCGTCACGTCCGACGCCTTCAGCATGGAGAAACGCCAACAGATGGCAGCCTTCGGTGCCGACCTCTCGATTATCCCCAGTGTAGACGGTGGCATGGATGCCACGCTGACGCATACCATGATCGAAACGGCCCGCCAGCTTACCGACGAGACAGGCGGGTATTGGACCAACCAACTGCACAACGCCGATCAGCTTACTGCGTATCACCGAATGGCCGACGAGATCTGGACGCAGACGGGCGGCACGGTCGATGCATTTGTGCAAAGCGTGGGTACTTCCGGGTCGGTGCGGGGCGTGGCCGAGGGGCTGCGGCGGCACCACGCCAACGTGCAGGTTGTGGCGGTGGAGCCGCAGGAGTCGGCGGTGCTGTCGGGCGGGCCATCGGGCAGCCACAAAATCGAAGGCGTGGGGGCGGGCTTTGTGGTACCGCTCTGGAAGCCGGAACTCATCAGCGAGATTAGGCCGGTCTCCACGGACGCTGCCATGCAGATGGCACGGCGGCTCGCCCGCGAGGAAGGGATTTTCGCCGGGACTTCCACGGGCGGGAATGTAGTGGCGGCGCTGGCTGTGGCCGGGCGGCTGGGACCGGAAGCTACGGTGGTCACGCTGATGTGCGACACCGGCATCAAGTACCTGAGCACGGCGCTTTATGCGGATGTATAGTGCCGGTTGCAAGTGAGGGAAATATGCCAAAGCCAGCGCTCGGCTTGGTTGAACGAATCACCCTCACCCTGGCCCTCTCCCATCAAGGGAGAGGGAACGCAAGAAGGAGCATCTTTGCTATCCTGGCATCATCAAATGGAATCGTATAAGCCGTAGAAACGAGGAAACGGGGCAATCTGGAACTAATCTGGAAGTGTTCGGGAGGCTTTTTCGGAGGAATCAACGGTATGCTGAGGCCGCTCATTGTCCTTCTCCTTCCTCTAGCCTGTTCTCGTTTCTTCCATGATGTGTACTGCTTGTTTGAACCGCTGGCACGGTTCGTTTGGTGTCGTTGGTTTGTTGCTCTTAATGCTGGTTGCTCCGCAGGCCGTCGTGGCCCAGGAAGCCATGGTCAGCACGCTCACCCTCTCTTCGCCGCTGTCGCTTGATGGCATCGTGGTGGCCCCGGATGGCAGCTTGTATGGCGCAGACGGGTTTAATGGCTTCAACGTGTACCACATCCAGCCCGACGGCTCATCAAGCGTAGTGGCTTCGGGGTTGGCGGGGCCCATAGACATGGACTTCGATGCCAACGGGGCGCTCTATCTCACCACGTTTAACAACCAGGGCTTTTTCCGCCTCGCGCTTGATGGCAGCAATGCCCAGCGCTGGGCGACGGTCGCGCCGGGGCCGTCCGGCGTGGTGGTCAACCGGGCGGCGGGCAAAGGCTACGTCTCGCACTATGGCACGGGTGCGCTCGGCAACGGCACCACCATCTATGAGATCGACCTCGCCACCCAGGACGCGTCCGTGTGGGTGCAGCAACAGGGGCTCAACGCGCCGGTCAGCCTCGCCATTGATGAGGAAGGCAACGTGTACACCGCCAACATTGCCGATGCCCGCGTCTTCAAGATCACTCCGGCAGGTGAGATCAGCCTGCTGGCGACGCTGCCCGTGCGCAACAACACCTACAACATCGGGCACCTCGCCTTTGCGAACGGGGCGCTGTATGTGACCGGCAACCGCGCCCAGCCTGTTCTCTACCGCGTGTCGATGGATGGCTCCTATGAAGTCATCGCGGGCACGGGCCAGATCGGAAGCCAAGACGGTCCCGGCTCGCAGGCGCGGTTTCGGGGGCCGAACGGCATCGCGGCCTCCGTTACAGGCGACACGCTCTATATCTCGGAACTGGATAACCCCAGCGTGCTCCGCGTGGTTACGTTCCCCGGTGCACCTACCGACACAGGCGAAGCTACTGACTTGCCGCAGGACGACGACGTACGCCTGGGTCCGAGCTTCCCGAACCCAGTCTTTGCCAGCGCCGATCCGTACGCCACGCTGACCTATGCGCTGGGAGCACCCATGCACCTTTCCATCCACCTGCACGACGCGCTGGGCCGCACGCGCAACACGGTGTTTGAGGGCTTCCAGCAGGCAGGCATGCATCAGGTGGAGGTGGACTTTTCGGCGTATGCGCCGGGAGTATATTTCTATTCGTTGCACGACGGGCAGCAGGTGCATACCCAGAGTGTCATGCTGATTCGATAAGGTAGAGCCGGGGCAAAAGGGCATCGGTTAATGACCTGCGTGGTTGCAACCTCGGCAGGAGGGGAAAAGTATGGAAAAGCTTCGGATTGTCTGGCTTTTCTTTTCCCCGCTTCATGGTTGTATCCACCCCTGCTTCAGCCCTGATGATTGGGCCTTGGAAGGTCATGCCGACGCTGCATCGGCTTACATGTGGCGAGACAACCGTGCAATTGGAACCCCGGCTGATGCGGCTCCTGACGTGCCTCGCCGATCATGCGGGGGAGGTGATGACGAAGGCGGCATTAACCGACACGGTATGGCCTGACGTGGTGGTCGATGATTTGGCGCTGGCACGGGCGATCTCGGAACTGCGCAAGGTGCTGAACGACACACCCGCCACGCCCACCTACATCGAGACGATCCGTACACGGGGCTATCGGCTCATTGCACCCGTGCAGGTGCTCTCGGAGTTAGACGTGCAACCCCCGCCGCCACAAAAACAATCCCCTCCCCGCACTGCTCCGCGCTGGACCTGGGGCGTCGCCGGGGTGCTTGTTGCGTTTGCGATGCTGAGTTTGGGGATTATGGGTTGGGTCGCCACGCATGCGCCGCCCTTGGTTGCCGTGGCTCCGCCCCTGCCACTCACCAGCGACGACGGATGGGAGGTCACGCCCGCCCTTTCGCCGGACGGGGCGTTCGTGGCGTATGCCGCGCGGGATCGCGATGCGCCCAACTGGCACCTGTTCGTCCAGCCGGTCGACAGCGACGAGCGCCGTGCCCTCACCGCCGACACGCTCGATGACGTCGCGCCCACTTTTTCTCCGGACGGCACGCAGCTTGCGTTCCAGCGCTTTCTGGGCCCCGGTGTCTGCGATATTTATGTCGTCCGTACCCTCGGTGGACCGCTGCGCCGCCTTACGTCCTGTGGGTATACCCTGTCCCTGGGGTTAACGTGGTCGCCCGATGGGGACTGGCTGGTCTATGGCAGCCAGGAAGCCCCCGACGCCATGCATGGGCTGGTGCGGTATCATCTGGAAACAGGAACCATCGAGCCGCTGACCCACCCCGATATACGCTATGGCGGAGATGCCTTGCCCATGTTTTCGCCGGATGGGCGCTGGGTGGCGTTTGTGCGCAACGTTTCGGAATTCGGGCAGGAGGTGTTTGTGGTGCCTGCCACCGGAGGGACGGCCCGACGCTTGACACATGATGCCCACACGGTAGCGGGGCTCGACTGGATGCCCGACAGCAAAACAATACTTTTCTCCTCGAACCGCAATGGCAACTTCCGGTTGTGGCAGGTGGGTCTTGAGGGTCAGGAGCCGGTCGGCGTGCCCTTTGGAGAAAACGACGCCATGCAGCCCCGCATCGCCCGGCATGGGGGGCGGCTCGTGTACCAGTACATGCCCCGCGATCTCGATTACTGGCGTGTCGCCTTCGATGCCGCCGGACAGCCGTTGCCTCCACAGCCCGTCCTGACTTCTACCCAGATTGAAAAACACGCCCAGTTCGCCCCGGATGGCAAGCACATCGCGTTTGTTTCCAGCCAGTCGGGCAGCTATGAGGTATGGGTGGCCGACTTGGAGAGCGGCGCGAAGCATCAGCTTACGCACGTCGGTGGGGCCAGCGTTCGGACGCCGCGCTGGTCACCCGATGGCACCCACCTCGCGTTTTCGGCGCTGGAGGGTGAGCACGAACGCATTTTCCTGATCCCCGCGACGGGCGGCACGCCCCAGCCGCTTACGAGCGGTACCGGCGACGACCGGTTGCCACACTGGTCACGGGATGGGCAATGGGTGTATTTCAGCTCCAATCGCGGCGAACAATGGGACATCTGGAAACAGCCCGTGGCAGGCGGTGCGCCTCGGCAGGTCACCACGGCAGGGGGCCTGAACGCCCAGGAAAGCCTCGATGGAAAGACGTTGTACTACGTGAAAGTGGGCGAGCCGGGGCTTTGGCGACGGTCTTGGCAGACAGGCGAGGAGCAACAGATTATCGAGCGTTTCGCGTGGGAAAATGGGGGCAACTGGAATGTGACCGAGGGCGGTATTTGTTATGTCTACCGCCCGCCCCAAGTCGGAGCGCCCGTCTTTGAGATCCCGTCGCCCATCTCCTGTTATGACCCAGACGATGGCACCCTCAAAACCATGATGGAAACGCCCGCGCTGGTGCCGTGGCAGGTCGGCTCGATGACAATCGCCGAGGATCAGCACGCGGTCTTGTTTGCGCAGGTGACGCAACTCCAGCACGACCTGCGGTACATGGAACTGGAAGCCAGGGCGTCGTTGGGAGGGTTTTAAAGCCCGTTCCTTTCGTGCCTTCGTGTCCAAAACGTCCGGGTATTGCATAAAAACGTTCGGTTTTCGTGAGCCGAACGACTTTTCCTGTTCGCAGAGGCTTCTTCTCATCGGGTGGCATGGGGCCTCCCCGACTGGCTTTTTGGAGCATCCGGCTTATGCAAACAACCTTTCCCCCTTCTTCGCAGTCTACGCGGCGTGTGTTTTTACAACGCAGCCTTGGCGTGTTGGGGCTCCCGTTGCTGGCCGGGGCGAATGGATGTGCGTCGGACTCCATGCCGACCGCATCCACCGCAACGGCCCACCGGCTGACGGCGCGTCCGGGAACGCCCATACACACCCCGCGCCTCGGCGGTTGGTATCCACTCGGCATGGGGGGACAGCGCGACGGCTATGTGTGTGTGCCTGAAGGGTATGATCCCGCCATCCCCGCGCCGTTGCTGGTCATCTTGCATGGAGCCGGGGGCAGCGCCATCACGGCATGGGAGCCTTACGCGTGGTTTGCCAATGAATACGACGTCGTTGTGCTGGCACCCGACTCGCGGGGTCGCACGTGGGACCTCGTAGCCGGACGCTATGGCCCCGACGTGGCCTTCCTCAACGAGGCGATGGGCTATGTTTTTGACCGTTGTGTCATCGATCCGGCGCGCATTGCGCTCGGTGGGTTCTCCGACGGGGCGTCGTACATCCTGTCACTTGGCGTTTCGAACGGCGATCTGTTTAGCCACCTCGTGGCCTTCTCGCCGGGCTTTTATGTGGCGATGGAGCCGTTGGTGGGGCAGCCGCGTGTGTTTGTGGCGCACGGCACCCAGGATGCCATCCTGCCCCTTACGCGCAGCCGCGATACCATCGTGCCTGCCTTTCAGGGGGCGGGCTATGACGTGACGTATGAAGAATTTGAAGGCCCCCACACCGTCACGTGGGATATCTCGGTGGCGGCGTTCGAATGGTTTTTAGAACGTGAACCGGTCGATGCCGATGGAACGGCCATCGATGGACCAGGCGCGGGGCGATAACTCGCCAGGGAAGACAAGGAGGCACACCGTGATAAGACGTGTCTTGTACTCGAAGCATCTGAAGCGCTGACAACCATGGGAAGCACTACCGGAGAGAGCGGTTTGTACCCCATCGCCTTCTCCTGTTAAAAACATGTCAGCGCTTACCGTGTGGGCGAGGAAAAGAACGTCCGCCCGTGGTGCCTGCTTGGGTGGGTTGTCGCCCCGCGCCTGGCCTTGTTTTTTGCTTCTACCGATTCTGCTGACTGATGTAGGGGTGGTGCCAAGGCTTCGTTTCGCGTTCCCTCTCCCTCGATGGGAGAGGGGTAGGGTGAGGGTGATTCGTCAAACCGAGCCACGCGCTTTTGTTGGTGTATTTCCCCATCACAAGGAAAGTACCCCAAAGTCAACAATTCTTACGCCTCCTGCCGCTGCTGCCGTTTGCGGCGGAGGCGGGCGGCTTCTTTGCGGAATTCCGAGGGGGTCTTGCCCGTTTGCTTTTTAAATGTGGTGTTGAACACCGACTTCGAGTTGAATCCCACTTCATACATCACCTCCGAGATGCGCTTGTCGGCCGATGTGGTGGTGGCCAGGATTGCCTGCGTTTCCTTGATGCGGTAAGTGTTGACGAAGTCGAAGAAGTTCTGGTTTAACGAGCCATTTAGCAACTGCGAGAGGTGGTGTGGCGGGATGGCAATGCCGTCGGCGAGGGCCTTCAGGTCCAGCGACGGGTCGAGGTAGGGTTTGTCGCGTTCCATGTAGGCCATCAGCCGGGTCAGGTAGGCTTCATTTTCGGCTTCGGAGAGGAGCGTTTTGCTGTATTTCTGCTTTTCCTCGTACGCCAGCACATCCGGTTGACGCAGGGCTTTGAAGACCAACAGGCAGGCAAACAGAAAGGCGGCCACGATCATCAGCGGGCGCACGTCGATGTTGTTGGCATCGCCCCATTCGGGGATGTGCAGCCACAGCATGCTGTTGAGGAACCGCATGATCCAGATGAGGAAGAAGCCCACCGTCACAGTGCGGAGCCATGTCAGGCTCTGGCTTTTAAGCGCCGCCTGCCGCCCGCCGAGGGTGTGGCGGTAGCGCCGCAGCGCCCGTAGCGCCACCACGGCATAGCCCCCAAAATGCGCCAGCGCCACGATGGTGAGGCCCATGACTTCAGGGTAGCTAAACACCGCCCCACTGTCGAGCAGCGTGCGCTTGGCGTCGGCGCCGTATTGGTGGAACTGGCTCGTCATAAACACGACGTGCAGCAGAAAGGGCACGACATGCCACGCATCGCGCCGCCGGAGGATGAAGCCCGGCTCGGTTTTGGTCTTGATGTAGAAAAACAGCGAGGGGCCAAGGAGCAACTCGAACGAGAGGCCGACAAAGAAGGCGTGGGGGAAGTAGGCGTAGAAAAATTCCTGCCAGAGGATATACAGCCCGTCGGTGTAGCTCAGCGCCAGCGCAATCAGGAAGGCGGCCAGTAACCGGTGGCTGGTGGTGTTGCCCCGCTGCAGGGAGAGCAAAAAAATGGAAAAGAAACCCAGTAGAAACAGGGTAATGATATCGAAGACGATGTAGAAAGCGAGGGAGTCCATCTCGGTACCGGGCCTTGGTCCACACACAAAGGGGGGCAGACAGTATACGATGCTGGGGGAAGGAGCGCCATGTGTTTTGGGCGGCGTACGCTCGCCTACAGGCCCCGCAGGCGGCGCTGCATGCGGTCGCGAAGCTGGCTGCGCAAGGGGCGGATGTTGTAGACGGGGTCGCGGCGGTGGATTTCTTGAATGAGCCGCTCGCCTTGCTCAATCATGCGGTCCACGCGGCGGCTAAACTGCTGGTAGTCGATCCAGTCCGCCGAAAACTCCCGGTCGATGGCGTGTAACAACGCCACCACCTGCTCCACCAGTGGGTGCGCCCCATGGTCCACAGCACCCGGCACCCGCTTCCCAAAGGGGTGATGGGTATGGGTGCCAGAAGAATAATCCGAGTCGGACATGGGTGAATGAAGCGACCAGGGCGCAGGAAAACGATCTTTCACAATATCGCGCCTTAATTGTTCAAAATAAACGGATTGAGGAGGGAAGAGGGAAGCGGTGAGAGGGATGAGGCCTTGCTCGAATCAAAAAGCCCCCCTTCCCACATCCCCCTTCCCCCTTCCCTTCCCCCGCCGTATCTTCCGCCCGCCCGATCCTCTTCATCTTTCAAAACAACGTCTATGTCTTGGTGGGAAGCGGCCCTGTTGGGGCTGGTACAAGGATTAACCGAGTTTTTGCCGGTCTCGTCTTCGGGGCACCTGGTGCTGGGCAAATACCTGCTGGGGCTCGACACCAGCGGCGCCGACAATGTGACGTTTGAAGTGCTGGTGCACTTTGGCACCGTCCTGAGCATCCTCACTGTCTACTGGAAGCGTGTCCTCGACATCCTGCGCGATGTGTTCGACACGGTGTTGCATCCCGCCCAACTGAGCACGCGCTACGCCGAGAACGACAACGTCCGCATCGCCATCTTCATCCTCATCACCATGATCCCAACGGGGGTGGTGTATGTCTTCTTCAAGGACTGGTTAGAGGCGGCGTTTAGCAACCCGCGGCTGGTGTGCGGCATGCTCCTCGTCACGGGGGTGCTGCTGTTGCTCACGCTGGTGCGCCGCAACCCCGATGGAAAAATCAATCCCGTGAAGGCGTTTGTTATTGGCGTGGCGCAGTCGATGGCGATGATCCCCGGCATCTCGCGGTCGGGCTCGACGATTTGTACGGCGCTGTATATGAACGTGACGCCCGAAAAAGCCACCAACTTCTCCTTCCTGATGCTGCTGCCCGTGGTGATGGGCGCGACGCTCCTCAAGGTGCTGGATTTGCTCGAAAGCCCCGAAGCCGTCGATTGGATGCCGCTGGTGGTGGGCACGCTGGTCGCCTACGTGTCGGGCATCCTCGCCATCCGCGCGATGATCAACCTCGTCAGCCGGGGCAACCTGCACTACTTCGCTTTTTATTGCTTCCTGATCGGGGGCTTGGGGCTGTTGTTTATTGCCTGAAAACAGCGGTTTAGGAGGGGGCATCCAAACCAAACCTTCTCCAAACGTCTCCGAAGGTGGTTTAAGCCAACGCTTTTTGATCCGATTATCAATTTGATACATCGCCCAAGCCTTGATGCTCCGGCGCCACCTGTCGCTCCCCCCAGCGTCGTTGCCCTTACCCTGAGGAAGTCGTATGAAATTCCATGTTTTTGTTGTTGATGACGACCGGCACTATTCCCGACTGTTAAGTTATCGGCTCTCCAAAAACCCCGACTACGAGGTGCAGACCTTCAGCAGCGGCGAGGACGCGCTGGCCCACATGGAGGACAACCCGGACCTGATCCTGCTCGACATCATGATGCCGGGTATCGGTGGCATCGAAACGCTGGACCGCATCCGCGAGATACGCCCCGACCTGCCCGTAGTGATGGTCTCGGCACAGGGCGTCATCGATACCGCCGTGGAGGCGATGAAGCTGGGCGCGTACGACTACATTACCAAGGGGCAGGACGACTTCGTGAAGCTGGATACGGTGGTAAAAAACGTGATGGAGAAGGTGTCGATGCAGCGCGAACTCGATACGCTGCGCGGCGAAGTGTCTCGGCGGTACGGAATCGAAGGGCTGGTGGGCGAAAGCGCCCCGATGCAGAAGCTCTATCGCCTCATCCAGAAAACCCTGCGCGGCGACCTGACGGTGGCTATTCAGGGCGAGAGCGGCACGGGGAAAGAACTCGTCGCCAAAGCCATCCACTACAACTCCGACCGCAAGCGTGGGCCGTTCGTCATCGTCAACTGCGCCGCCATCCCGCGCGAGTTGATGGAATCGGAGTTTTTTGGGCACGAAAAAGGCTCCTTCACCGGGGCGCACGCCCGCAAGATCGGCAAGTTTGAGCAGGCCGACGGCGGCACCATTTTCCTCGATGAAGTGGGCGAGTTGAACCTTGATTTGCAGGCTAAGCTGCTGCGGGCGCTGCAAAACCGCGAGATCACCCGCGTGGGCGGCAACGAGACGATCCAGTTCGACGCCCGCGTGATCTGCGCGACGAACCGCAACATCTTGCGGATGATTCAGGAAAGCAACTTCCGCGAGGACCTGTACTACCGGCTGTTCCAGTTTCCGGTGCCGCTGCCGCCGCTGCGCGAGCGTGGGCAGGACATTCTGCTGCTGGCGCACCACTTCATGCGCGAGTACATCAACGAGCACACCGACTTCAAGAGCAAGCGCCTCTCCAGTGAGGCCCGCAAGGCCATCCTCGAATACACGTGGCCTGGCAACGTCCGTGAACTCAAGAGCGCCATCGAACGCGCCATCCTCATCTCCGACCGCGACGAAATCTCCATCGCAGACCTGATGCTCAACGAGCGCAACATCATCTCCCCGTGGACCGAGCGGCTGTCAGCGACACCCGTTGCTGCTACGTCATCTGTAGCGGCTGCGCAACCTGAACACGCCAGCAACGGTATAGCTTCCTCGGACGAGGACGAGGGCTTCGCGGTGGTGCTTGGTAGCGACAACGACGATATCCTCACCCTCGAAGACTTGAAGCGTCAGGCCGTGGAACGCGCCTATTCCCTGTGCGAAGGCAACGTCGATAAAGCCGCCGTCGAACTGGGCATCGGGCGGGCCACCATGTACCGGCTGCTCAAGAAATACGGAATTAAAAGTGATTGATGGCTATGGCCTGTCAGCGAGCGGGTGCGAACGGTTTCCCGTGCCGATAGGGGGTAGCTTCTCCATTGCACATGGGTTGGACAGGAAGGGATCGGTGGACGTGACGCGTGAAACGTAAAACGTGAGGGTGCCAAGCACCATCCGTTGAGAAACAAGTTCACGTTTTACGTTTCACGTTTCAAACCCACTCCTCAACCGTCAAGCCCTACGCCACGTTATTGCCAACTCCATGAGACTTACTGCTTACGAGAAAGACGTCCAGCGCGAGATTGATAAATGGCAGCGCGCCGACGCGTCGCTGCTGGCCCAGGCCTTCAGCTTTGTGATGAAACCGGTGGACTGGGTGGTGGAGCGCACCGTGCCGCCCGATGTCGTCGATCAGGCTGGGGCCGCCGTTGAACAATTCCTGTCGCTCCTCAACGATGCCTCCGAGTGGACCTACGACAGCGACGATGTGCTAAACGCCGCCCGCAAGCGGGGCCTCGACGTGGAATCCATCGCCGACCTGCGCAACCAGCCGCTGGACGACCTCGATGCCATCGCGAAGGGCTACGTCACCGAAAACGCCATTCTGGCGGCGGTAGAAGGCGGCGGCACGGGCCTCGGCGGGGCGTTCCTCATCGCTGCCGACATCCCGCTGCTGTTCACCATCAACCTGCGCGTGATCCAGCAGATCGGCGCGGTGTATGGCTTTTCGATGCAAGGCCCGGCGTACCGCCCGCTGGTGTTGTCCATCTTTAACGTCGCTTCGTCCAACGAGACGCAGGCGCGGCACCTCGCCCTCCGCGAGATCACGGTGGCGGCGTCTGCTTTCGCCAACGACCTGGAATACCGGGGGCGTGTATCGGGCACGTTCAACAGCCAGAACCGCCACCTGCCCCGCGAGATCGCCAAAAATCTCGTCGGCCGCAAGGTCTTGCAGGCCGTGCCCATCGCCGGGGCCGCCGTCGGCGCGGGCATCAACTACTGGTTTACGAGCGAAGCCGCCACGGCGGCGTTTATGTTGTTTCGGGCGTTGTACCTGGAGCGGAAAGAACGTTTGTGAGGAGTTGTGGGGCATGGGGTATAGGGAACGGGGAGTAGGGCATGGGGTTAGGTCGCCGTTTTTGCCTTACAAACGACAAGCCTGCGTAATGAGCCACCCCTCCCGTATTAAAAGTTATCGTGATCTCAAAGTCTGGCAACGTGGCATTGATCTGGTTGAACACGTCTACCGGTGTTCCTCGTCGTTTCCTGAAGCAGAAAAATTCGGATTAACCGCGCAGCTTCGCCGAGCTGCTATTTCTATTCCTTCTAATATTGCAGAGGGCTGGGGACGGGGTACGCGAAATGCTTACCTGAATCATCTCCGCATTGCAAAGGGTTCACTGGCCGAGGTCGAAACGCAACTCATTATCGCCCACCGCTTGGATTATCTGTCTGTAGAAACACTGCAGGCTATGCTTGCAGAGACAGAGATTGAAGGAAAAATGTTGGTTGCTTTGATCCATTCGCTGAGGAAGTAGCCCCATTCCCCGCATCCTATTCCCTATTCCCAACCTACACCCACATGCCGCTTGTTGCCATCGTCGGACGCCCCAACGTGGGCAAGTCCACGCTTTTTAACCGCCTCACCGAGGCCCGGACGGCCATCGTGCACGATGAGCCGGGCGTCACGCGCGACCGCATCTACGGCGACGTCGAGTGGGCCGGGCATGAATTTGATCTGGTGGACACCGGCGGTTTTGTGCCCCGCAGCGCCGACCGCTTCGAGGCCGCCATCCGCGAGCAGGTCCACATCGCCATGGACGAAGCGGACGCCATCCTGTTTGTGCTGGACGTGACCACGGGCATCACCGACCTGGATGAGGAGATGGTGGGTATCCTGCGCAAGGCCAATACCCCAATTTTTGTCATCGCCAACAAGGCCGACAACGAGGAGCGCCGCTGGGAAGCCAACGCCTTTTATCAACTCGGCCTCGGTGATGTGTATCCAGTCAGCGCGATCAACGGCACGGGGACGGGCAACCTGCTGGATGCGGTGGTGGCGGCGCTTCCGGACGACGACGACGAACAGGAGGAAGACGAGCGGCTGCATATTGCCGTCATCGGGCGGCCCAATGTGGGCAAGTCGTCACTGACCAACGCGCTGCTGGGGCACGAGCGCTCCATCGTCACCGAGATCAGCGGCACCACCCGCGACGCCATCAACTCGGAATTGGTCTACAACGACGAGGAGATTGTGCTGGTGGATACCGCCGGGCTGCGCAAGCGCAAACGCGTGAGCGAAAACGTAGAGTTCTACTCAACGCTGCGCACGCAACGCGCCATCGAACAGTGCGACGTGGCGGTATTGCTGCTGGACGCGACGCAAGGGTTAGAGGCGCAGGACATCCGGGTGCTAAAAAGCGCGGAAGAGCTTAAAAAAGGGCTCGTGCTTGTGATCAACAAGTGGGATCTGGTGGAGAAAGAAACCAACACTGCCCGCGACTACGAGCGCGACATCAAAAACCGGCTGCAAACGCTCGATTATGTGCCGGTGGTGTTTGTCTCGGCGCTGACGAAAAAGCGCGTGCCCAAGGTGCTCGACCTGGCGTTGGAGGTCGCCAAGGCTCGCAACAAGCGAATCGCCACCAGCAAGCTCAACGAGGTAATGCTGGCGGCGATGGAGCGGCACCACCCGCCGTCGTACCGGGGCAACTTCGTACGGATCAAGTACGTGAGCCAGGTGCGCACCCGCCCGCCGGTCTTCGCGTTTTTCTGCAACCACCCGAAAGGCATTCAGGAAAGCTACCGCCGCTACCTCGAAAACCAACTCCGTAGTGCGTTTGGCTTCGAGGGCGTGCCACTAACGCTGTCGTTCCGCGCCAAAAGCAAACGGTCGGCAACTGATTAAGGCATGGCCTCCGCAGAAAGCGCGGGGAAATTGGCCCAGCCCATCAGTGTGGCAAGGCGGCGGGGGATGTCGGTGTTGTCCATAACGCCCGTGAAAGCCGCCGCGCCAGGCC
>JAUIDY010000090.1 GCA_030428385.1 Rhodothermia bacterium
ATGGCCTCGATAATTTCGTGGTAGGTTGTCTCCAGCGTACGGGCGGTGACCGCCTCGGCGATGAGTTCGGTGGCGTCGTGCCCGATGATGTGGCAACCGAGAAATTCGCCGTACTTGGCGTCATAGATCACCTTGACGAAGCCTTCGCTGTGTCCTGCCGCGCTGGCCTTGCCGGATGCTGAGAACGGGAATTTGCCCACTTTCACCTCATAGCCCGCTTCCTTCGCCTGGTCTTCGGTATAACCCACGGAGGCGATCTGCGGCTGGCAGTAGGTGCAGCCGGGGATGTTTTCGTAGTTCATCGGGTGCACATCAAGCCCGGCGATCTTTTCGATGCAGAGGATGCCTTCGTGGCTGGCTTTGTGCGCGAGCCACGGGCCGCCTGCCACGTCGCCAATGGCATAGACGCCATCCACGTTCGTACGTCCGAAGTCGTCGGTTTTGATGGTGCCGCGCTCATAGGCAATGCCCAACTCGTCCAGCCCCAGGTCTTCCACGTTGCCCGCCACGCCTACGGCGGAGAGTACCTGATCGCAGACGACCACTTCCTGGCCTTTTTTGGTCTTCACATGCACCTGCAAGTCGCCGTTGACCTCGTCCACACCCTGTACCCCGGCTCCCGTCATCACCTTGATGCCGTATTTCTTAAACGACCGCTCCAGTTCCCGCGACACGTCCTTGTCTTCCACGGGCACAAGGCGATCGAGCAGTTCAATGATGGTGACTTCGGTGCCCATGTTGTGGTAGAAGTAGGCAAACTCAACGCCGATGGCCCCGGCTCCGCAGATAACGAGGCGCTTCGGCGGGGACTTCTGCGTCATTGCCTCTTTGTACGTGATGATCTGCTTGCCGTCGATGGGGAGCGGCGGGATCTCTCGCGCGCGCGCACCGGTGGCAACGATGATGTGCTTCGCCGAGACAGTGCGTTTTTCGCCGATCATCTTGTTGTCCATGTCCAGCGACGGCTCCACATTAATTTTGCCGCCACCTGCCAGCCGCGCATGCCCATAGATCACCTCAATCTTGTTCTTGTTCATGAGGTAATTGACGCCCTTGTTCATCTTATTCGCCACACCCCGGCTGCGCTCAATCACCTTCGGGAAGTCGGGCGAGATTGAGCCATCAAGCGACAGACCATAGTCGGCAAGGTGACCGGCGTAGCTCATCAGTTCGGCGCTTTTGAGGAGGGCCTTCGTTGGAATACAACCGATGTTCAGACAGACGCCGCCGAGTTTATTCTTCTCGATGATGCCGGTTTTGAAGCCAAGCTGAGACGCCCGGATTGCGGTTTCATATCCACCGGGTCCGGAGCCAATCACGATGACGTCGTACGCGTTGTTGTTCGCCATATCTGGAAACAGGGGGTTTGGGTGATGTTATGCAGGAGAAAAGGTATCTGAGCCTTATGCAAAAGCGAATCGAAATAAATGCAAACGCGCAAATACGGCCCAAAATACGCGCTACGCCCGGTGGGTGCCCCGCAACAGACGATAAGCTTGTGTGAATATACGCGCCGCTGGAAAAGAAGAAAGCGCTACCCCGTGGTTAGCGCACAATTTGAGGTGCAAACCGTGCCTCCACCTCGCTGATTTTGTCGACGCGTTTGGCATGGCGGCCACCCTCGAAGTCGGTGGCAAGAAACGTCTGGCAGATCCTTTTTACGACCTCAATGCCAAGTGTCCGACTGCCGAGCGTGAGGACGTTGGCGTTGTTGTGTGCCCGGGCATTCCACGCTGTGAACTCGTTATAGGCACATGCCGCCCGTACTCCCGGCACCTTGTTACACACCATGGCCGAGCCCAGCCCCGCGCCGTCGATCATGATGCCGACATCGGCTTTGCCCAGCGCGACGGCCCGCGCCACGGCGAAGGCAAAATCGGGATAGTCGCAGCTTTTTACCGACGATGTGCCCACGTCTAACACCTGCCAGCCCCAATCCTTGAGCAACGGCTTCAGGTCTTCTTTCATCTCGAAGCCCCCATGGTCGCTGCCCAGGGCCAGCACATGCGTTTTCGGGTGAGAAGGAGCCGGCGGGGAGGCAGACGGTAGCTCCGTTGCAAACGCCACGCCCAGTTCTCGGGCCGTATCACGCGCCAGCGGGGTGATGAGGGCGTTGGGTGGCACAGCCAGCGTTGTTTGTCCGTTGGCAGCGGCCGTGCGCACCTGTGCTTCGGTGATAAGGGTTTTCTTCGGCATGTGCCCAACTTACGAGGCAGCGGGGAAAGAGGGAAGGGGGAGGAAGGCGGGAAGGGAAGAGAAAAAAATGAGATGGCGGTTTGGGGAAACGGAGGAAGAATGCGTCATGGATAATAAACGGCTTCGGGGAGGCACGAGGTGTTTTCCTCTTGGCCTCCCAAACGTATCCCTCAACTGAGAACGACCATGACACATTTTCTAAATAAGAACCGCAGCGCTGCGATGCAGGTGCTGGCTGGCGTTCTGATGCTATCCACGGCCCTTTTTGCTGGTTATAATCAGCCTACCTCCGAGCATGAGACGACTGAAGACAAGGGCAAGGTGGCGCTCGAAATCGCGTTTATCACCCACCTCGATGCCAACATGCCTGAACAGGATGTCTACATCGAGCGCGTGCCCGGCTCGGGTGAAGTCTACCGCGTGACGACGGGTGACAACGATATGAACGCTCCCTTGTATGCAACCGCCAAGGAAACACCGCACAACCCGTATGATCCTAAAGCTGTTGGTCCGCACGAAAAAGGGGCACCCCTTGGAATGACCCTGGGCGAATGGTTGAAACAGCGCGGCACCGGCACCTACACCTGCGAAAACGGCGAAGGCACGCTCGACCTGTCCTTCACGGGACTGGTGCCCGAGGGAGTCTACACGATCTGGCACGTCTTTATCGCGCTGCCGCCGCCGGAGCCTTTCACTGGCACGCTCGACTTGCCGCTCGGTGCACGTGATGGCTCAGAGAGCGCGTTCACGGCGAATGCCGATGGCACTGCCGACTTTTCGCACACTTTCCAGCCCTGCCTACAAATGTCAGATACGTGGACCACGTCCTTGATTGCCGTAGCATACCACAGCGATGGCAAGACCTACGGGGGCGATCCAGGTCAGTTTGGCTACAATTCGCACATTCCGCTGTTTTCGATGCTTCCGCAGCGTGACGGCATCCAATAAGACCCATTCATGCCAGCGTGTGGGCGGCTTCCTCGGAAAGGCGGCCACGCGCTGCGGCATGTTCATCCGATAGAGGTATTCCCATGAAAGCCCTGACTGGTGCCGCACTGGTTCTTCTAGCCATGTATGCGCTGATGCAACCTGCTCCGGCTGGTGAACCTGAACGCCACAGCAACCCGGCGATGCTTCCTGCTCCTGTAACCGATGCCGACTTTCATCAGGCCCGTTCTGAAGAACAAGTGACTTTGGGACAGATGCTTTTCTTTGATAAAATCCTGAGTGGCAACCAGAACATCGCGTGTGCCACCTGTCACCACCCGGCGTTTGCCACCTCCGATGGCATGGCACTTTCCTTTGGCGAAGGGGCCCACGGACTTGGGCCAGACCGTCGGCCTGGCACGACCAAGCACGAAGCCGTTCATGAACGTGTCCCGCGTAACTCGCCTGCGCTTTTTAACCTGGGGGCAAAAGAATACACCACCATGTTTCACGACGGGCGCGTGGAGATCGACACCGCCGGGTTTTACGAAAGCGGTTTTATTACGCCTGCCAAGTGGAAGCTCCCGGGCGGCTTCGACAACATTCTTGCCGCCCAGGCCATGTTTCCGGTGACGTCCCCAACCGAAATGGCGGGACAGAAGGGCGAAAACCCCGTCGCCGACGCCCGTTCGCTTAACAACGCAGCCGGTCCGGGCGGTGTTTGGGAATTACTTGCGGGGCGGTTGCAAGCCATCCCCGAATACGTGGAGCTGTTCAAAGCAGCCTATCCCGACGAAGTGCACGCTGCTGACGACATCACGATGGTGCAGGCCGCCAATGCCATTGCCGCCTTCGAAGGCACCGCTTTTCGGGCCGACAACAGCCCATTCGACCAGTATTTGCGCACGGGTACGGGGCTCTCGGATGAGGCACAACGGGGCATGGCGCTTTTTTACGGCAAGGCGCAGTGCGGCACCTGCCACGCCGGGAAATTTCAGACCGACCATAACTTTCATGCCATCGCGATGCCGCAGATTGGCCCTGGCAAAGCCGACGGATATAACGCCGACTACTGGCGTGCCACGGGGATCAAGGCGTTTCCAGAAGACTTCGGACGGGGACGGGTCACGGTGCGGGATGAAGACACCTATGCCTTCCGAACGCCGTCTCTCCGGAACGTCGCGCTTTCTGGCCCGTGGGGGCACGCCGGGGCGCATCAAACCCTCGAAGAAGTGGTCCGGCATCATCTCAATCCGGTGCAAGCCTTGCAGGACTTTGAGTGCAGAGACGACCTGCTACCCCCGATGAACCATGTCCTCGAAACCACCGCCAACGGGCCGCGCCTGGAGCATCGGTGGCTGCGCGACCAGCGCCTCGCAGATTTTATGCGCCGGGACCTGTGGGTGCAGGAGCATCCAGGGCTCCGCGATCAGATTGCCCGGGCCAACGAACTGGATCCGGTGGATCTCTCCGAAGTTGAGATCGAAGCGCTGATCGTCTTTTTGCACAGTCTAACGGATCCCTCCTCCATGGACCTCATGGCGCTTGTTCCGCAATCTGTGCCCAGCGGTCTGCCCGTAGCCGACTAGCGGATCACGAGAATTATCGCCGACCATCGAAACCGAATCGCCTGTCTCGGACGCTTGTGCCGAGGCAGGCGATCTGCTACCTTCGGGGGCGGCTTCCCTGCTCTCTGATCGGCTCCAGCGATGCAATCTCGGCGGACGGTATACTTCAGTACCCTGGTGGCAGCCCTTGGCGGGTTGCTTTTTGGCTTTGACACAGCTGTAATCTCTGGAACGACAGAAGCGTTGCAGGTTGTCTTCGACCTCGATGGCTTTTGGTTGGGGTTCACGGTTGCGATCGCGCTGATCGGCACCATCATTGGCTCCTTTGCGGTGGGTGGTCCGGCGGACCGCTACGGGCGCAACCAGGTGCTCATTGTGCTGGCAGTGTTCTACTTTGTCTCGGCGGTGGGGAGTGCGCTCGCCGGAAGCTGGCTATCGTTTTTGTTCTTCCGGTTCCTGGGTGGATTAGCAGTAGGGGGCGCATCAGTCGTCGCCCCGCTCTATATCGCCGAAATCTCGCCTGCGCATCTGCGCGGGCGGCTGGTGGCGGTGAACCAGTTAAATATCGTCACCGGCATTCTCGTGGCTTTTTTCTCCAACTACGTGGTCGCCCAACTGGTGGAAGGTGAAACGGCATGGCGGTGGATGTTTGGTGTGGAGGCGTTCCCGGCGCTGTTGTTTTTTGGCCTGCTGTTCCTGATCCCCGCAAGCCCGCGCTGGCTGGTAAAACGCGGACGCACCGACGAGGCGCGATCGGTCTTGCAACGCCTCGGCGCGGACAAGATTGACTTTGAACTGGCTGAAATCGTGGCGTCCTTAAAGGCGGAAGCCGGACAAAACACCTCGGCGCTCTTCCAGAAAACCTTCCGCTTCCCCATCTTCCTCGTTGTTGCCCTGGCGATGTTTAACCAGCTTTCAGGCATCAATGCGCTGATGTACTACGCGCCCCGCATCTTCCAATTGGCTGGGGCGGGTGCCGACAGCGCGCTGCTGCAAACCGTGGCGGTGGGAGGGACGAACCTGCTCTTTACCATCGCCGCGTTGTTTGTCATCGACCGGTTCGGGAGACGACCGTTGATGCTGGTCGGCTCTGTGGGGACGGCAGTATGCCTCGCGCTGGTGGCGTGGGCCTTTTACAACGGGGGCGATAATGGAACGCCTATCCTCATCGGATTGCTGGGTTTTATTGCTTTTTTTGCGGTCTCGCAGGGGGCCGTGATCTGGGTGTTTTTGTCGGAAGTCTTTCCCAACCGGGTGCGGTCCAAGGGGCAGGCGCTCGGCAGCTTTGTCCACTGGTTTATGGCCGCAGCGGTGTCGTGGACGTTTCCTGTGGTGGCCGAAGCCTCAGGCGGGCACGCCTTTGCGTTTTTCAGCGCGATGATGGTGTTGCAACTTGTCTTTGTCCTAAAGATTATGCCCGAAACCAAAGGACTCAGCCTCGAAGAACTGGAGGTGAAGCTGGGTATGGGCACCGAAGCCCTGGAGGCGCTAGAAAAAGACAACCCGTCGGTTACCTGAAACCGGGCGTAATGAAGCTCGCATAACGGAACGCATGTGTCGTGATGAGGGCTTTTGTCGCGCCAGGCACTCTCCTTCTTGTCCTTGGAAAATGATCCCCGTTACCCTTCCATGAAAGCCGTTGTCTACACCACCTACGGTCCTCCTGAGGTGCTTCAACTCACTGACGTAGCCACACCCTCTCCGGGCGACAAAGAGGTGCTCATCAAGGTGCGGGCAACCACTGTCAACCGGACGGACTGTGGCTACCTCCGGGCCAAACCGTTCATCATTCGCATCTTCAGCGGCCTCACGAAACCCAAACGCCCTATCCTCGGTAGCGAGTTTGCCGGAGACGTGGTGGAAATAGGAAGTGGTGTGACCGCGTTTGCCGTGGGAGACCGGGTCTTTGGATACTGCGAAGGTATCTTTGGGGCCTATGCCCAGTACATGACCATGCCTGCCGACAGCATGATCGCTACCATCCCCGAAGGAAAGAGCTACGAAGAGGTTGCGCCCACCACAGAAGGCGCGCACTATGCCCTGGGCAACATCCGCAAGGCTGGCATCGAGGCGGGGCAGCGCGTGCTCATCAACGGGGCAACCGGGGCCATCGGTTCAGCTGCGCTACAGCTTGTAAAACATATCGGAGCAGAAGTAACGGCGGTATGCAATACCAAAAATGTGGAGCGCATCTGGTCGCTGGGCGCCGATGCTGTCGTCGATTACGAGAAGGAAGACTTTACCACGCTGGACGAGACCTTCGATTGTGTCTTTGATGCGGTGGGGAAAAGCACGTTTGGCGCCTGCAAGCGGCTGCTGAAATCCGGCGGAATCTACATGTCTACGGAACTGGGACCTTACGCACAGAATCCGTTTTTGGCATTGTGGACGGCACCCTTTGGGAGCAAAAAAGTCTTGTTTCCACTCCCTAGCGAAAGCAAAAAAGATGTGCTCTTCCTTAAATCCTTGCTCGAATCGGGCGATTTTAAACCCGTCATCGACCGCCACTATCCGCTGGAACAGATAGCCGAGGCCTTTCGGTATGTAGAAACCGGACAAAAAACAGGCAACGTCGTTATTACGGTGGCGCACACTGACACCTAAGTCCCAAAAGGGTTGGGTACAGAACAATCCACCAGCACCTTCCTGTCCGTTGCGATCGCTTGTTTCAGGTGCTACATTTATCCAACGTCCCTTGGAATGGCGTATTTCACCCCATATGCTGTAGCCATGTATGTTCGTTTGTTTTCTCATCGGCGCTTACTGGAAGCGCTTTTCGTAGGGGCGTTGCTCCCGCTGCTGACACCGGGTTCCGGCTGGGCCCAAACATTCGAGCGACGTACGGAAGCACAAGGCTTTGGCGACATGCACAGCACCAATGGGGTGGCTGTGGCCGATTATGACCGCGATGGCGACCTGGACGTTTATTTCGTCGCGCAGGGAAGCTACGACGCCAACGACAGCAGAACGTGGAACCGGCTCTTTGCCAACCAGGGCGACGGCTCGTTTTTGCCCGCCCCCAACACCGAAAACCTCGTTGGCAACGATATCAACACTGCTCCTTCTTCCGAAATGGGCTTTAAGCTCGGTGCCAGTTGGGGAGACTATGACAACGACGGCTACCCCGATCTATTCCTGACCCACCGGGGGCCGAACCAACTGTTCCGCAACAACGGCGACGGCACCTTCACCGAAGTCACGCAAGAAGCGGGCGTGGCGGGAGGAAGCACCCAACTGAGCAGTAGCGCGCTGTGGGTGGACCTCGATCATGATGGCGATTTAGACCTGTATGTGAGCAACTGGGAAGATTACAACCCTAGGGGCACGCGGAACTTGACCAACTGGCTTTACGAAAACCTGGGCGACGGCACCTTCGCGGAGGTGGCCGAAGCCGCTGGGCTAGCGAATCCGCGACCGACGTGGACCACCGTGGCCCTCGATGTAAATAACGACGGATGGCTGGACCTGTATCTTGCCAACGACTTTGGTCCCAATAAGCTGTACCTGAATAACGGGGACAAAACATTTACGGAGGCTACCACGGCATTCGGCCTCGATGATCCGCACCACGGCATGGGGGTTGCCATCACCGACTGTGACAACAATGGCTTTTTCGACATTTACCTGACCAACATCACCGAGACGGGGTTTGACGCCGAGATTAACCCGCTCTTTTTGAACACCGGAGCCAATTTTTTCACCCATAGCTCCGAAGAGGCCGGGGTGGCTCGGGCCGGATGGGGTTGGGGTACTGAGTTTTTTGACCTCGAAAATGATGGCGACGAAGACCTTTTTGTGGTGACCGGGTATCGCATTCCCGAATACAAAAACGTTTTGTTTCGCAATGGCGAAGCCGCTGGCTCGTTCGGCTTTGTTAACATCGCGGCTGACGTTGGCCTGGACGACCTCACCACCGCCCGCGGTCTTGCCGTCTTTGATTATGACGAAGACGGAGACGCCGACCTGCTCATCTCCAACTTCTTCGACGTGCCAGCGCTGTATGAAAACCCGATGGGCACAGGAAACTGGCTGAGTGTTAAGCTCGAAGGGACCCTCTCGAACCGGGATGCCTTTGGTACCATCGTGGAGGTGGAAGCAGGGGGGCAAACCTTTATCCGGTACCACCACGGTGCTCAATTCCTCGCCCAAAACATCGTCCCCGTTCATATGGGCCTCGGTACAGCAACCCGCGTAGACAGGATCCGGGTGAGATGGCCGAATGGACTGGTGGAAGAAGTTGGTCCTGTTCAGGTAAATCAAACGATCAGTTTGCGCGAGACCGAAGGGCTGGTGGATGGCCTGCCAACCAGTGCGGAGGAATTACCTGCGTTGGAGTCTGTCCTTCAGGGACAGGGCACTTACCCGAACCCTTTTCGGGAGCGTACAACGCTCCGGTTTGTGTTGAATGAATCCACGTCTCGGGTCGAGGTCGAGTTTTTCAACGCTCTGGGCCAGCGGGTGCACGTAATGCGGAAGAACGGGTTAACGCCCGGCGAACATCAGTTTTTGTGGGACGGCACGGACGATTACGGACAACGGCTGGGAGCAGGGATTTATTTCTATCGGATGCGTCTCCCCGCCCATGCCTCTTCCATGCAGTCCGTCACAGGAACCCTCGTCTTCGCAAAATAGAGGAGGGTAGTCCTGCTGTGCGTGGAATAAAATCCCATCAAAAAGCCGCCCCCAGCCGAAGCCAGGGGCGGTGTGTAGAACGGAGTTTGTGGTGTTAATTAGTTGACGCTTTCAGCCACTTCGTCGCGGTATTCCTCGCTGGCGAAGATGGCGATTTCCACGCGGCGGTTGGCCTGGCGTCCGGCGTCGGAGTCGTTGGTATCGACAGGTTCCGTCTCACCCCGACCCAGCGTCGTTACGCGGTCCCGGCCGATGCCCTGCATGTACAGGTAACTCGCAGCCGAACCGGCCCGCTCTTCTGAAAGTTGGTAGTTGTATTCGTCGGAGCCCCGCGAATCGGTGTGCCCGATGACGAGGATTTCGGTGTTTTCGTAGTCCTGCAGGCTCTCGGCGAGGCGGCGCAGGTTGTCTTTGGCTTCCTGGCGCAAGGCCGACGAGTTGTAGTCAAACAGAATGCCTGAGTCGAACGTCACCTGAATCCCTTCGCCGACGCGTTCGATCTCAACGCCGTCCAAATCATCTTCGAGTTCACGGGCCTGCTTGTCCATTTGTTGCCCGATGATGGCTCCGGCTGTGCCGCCAAGGACTGCGCCCAGGATGGCTCCTTTTGCAGTGCTATTGCCTGTGGCCTTGGCGATACCCCCGCCAATGACGGCCCCCGCCCCGGCACCCGTAGCGGCTCCTTTTTCTGTATTGCTCAGGTTTGCGCATCCGGCGAGGCCCAACAGGCTGAGGCTGGAAATCAGCAGGACAACGGTCAGATGAGATAAGCGTGTATGTAAAAACGTGTTCATCGTGTGTAACCTCTTAACGGAGAGTGAATGTGGGTGGGTCGTGGCGGTTCGATCTTCAATCGCAATGCCAAATTCGATAAAACGCCCCGAAAGCGGAAAGTAGCGACGGAAAGGCGAAAACCCGCCTGCATGGAGCGAAGACAGTGTAAAATCGCTTCTATTGGCTTAAAATCGACAAAAAACAAGGGATAGACGTTCGGCCATGCCCCATCGACGCATGACCAGGCCATCCGAAAAAGTGTCTATCATAGTGAACAGGCGGGTGATTGTTAAGAAATAGAAGACAATGCCACAAACCTGCCAGTGCGCTGTGTTGCGAAATGCTGCTTTCTATATTACACGGCTGACGCATTTTGCACTAGAGACCAAGCTTTCCAATGAAATTAGTTATTCCGATGGCGGGGCGCGGGACGCGTGTGCGCCCGCATTCGCACGTTACGCCGAAGCCGCTCGTATCCGTCCGGGGCAAAAACATGGTGGAGCGTATCATCGAGACGTTTACCAAGGTGCTCCCGCAGGGCCTCGACGAAGGCGTGTTTGTGCTCGGACCCGATTTTGGAGCCGAAGTGCGAGATAACCTGCGGGCGATTTGCGAACGCAATGGCATGACGGCCCACTTTGCTGTGCAAGAGGTGGCGCTGGGGACAGCACACGCCGTAGGATGTGCGGGGGATCATCTGGATGGGGAAGGCATCACTATTTTTGCCGACACGGTGTTCGACATGGAGCCGGGCGTGAAGCTCGAAGGCTCGGATGTGGTCGCCTGGGTGAAGCACATCGACGATCCGCGCCGGTTTGGCGTGGCGGTTCGGGAAGGCGAACGGGTGGTGAAACTGGTAGAGAAGCCGCAGGAATTTATTTCATCCGAGGCGCTTATTGGTATTTATTATGTACGCGACTTGGCTGTGCTGCGCCGCGAAATCGAATACCTTATTGAAAATGACGTGCGCGGCAAGGGCGGCGAGTTTCAACTCACCGATGCCTTCGACCGCATGATTCAGCAGGACGCGATGTTCACCACCGCCGAAGTCACCGAATGGCTCGACTGCGGCACCATCCCAGCCCTGATGGACACCACCCGCCATCTGCTCACCAAAGAAAACGGTGCCGCGTCGGAGGGCACCGTCAAAAACAGCATCATTCACGAACCCGTATATCTCGGTCCTGGCGCGGTTGTCACCGATTCGATCGTGGGTCCCAATGTGTCCGTCGAGGCGAATGCCGTGATTCAGGGCTCCATCGTGCGAGACAGCATCGTCTTTGCCCATGCCAACGTCCACAATGCCATGCTCTCCGACTCGCTGGTGGGCCAGCACGCCGAGGTGTGGGGCCGCCCTGCGCAGCTAAACATTGGTGATCATTCGGTCTTTGGAAAGGGCGAATGAAGGATAATATAAAGGGAATTGTATCTTGCGACCCGCAGGTCTGAACGAATGAAAATCCATCCACCAACAGCGGAAGAAAAGCTGGGCTTTGACGCGTTGCGGACCCGGCTGGCGGGGTATACGCGCAGTCGGCTGGGAGAGGAACGGGTGGAGCGGATGCAGCCTGCGCGGCAGTTGGACTGGCTGCGGGAAGAATTGGGCCGGGTGGCGGAGTTGCAGGAGGCCTTTCGGTTTGATGATGCGGTGCCGCTGGATCATGTCCTGGACCTTCGCGACGTGTTGCGGCGGGCCACACCAGTCGGTGCGTACGTCAGCCCGGAGGACCTGGCAGCGGTGCGCTACGCCTCGAACACCATCCGTCGGCTCCGCAGCTATTTTGAGCAGCGTAAGGCCAAATACCCGCGCCTGTCGACGGCTGTGCAATACGCTACGCCGTTGCCTGCGTTGGAGGAACGCATCGAAGGGGTGGTGGATGAGCAGACGAATGGACTCAAGGACAACGCCTCGCCCGAGTTGCGGCGCTTGCGGCGGTTGTTGATCCAGCGACAAGCACAACTGCGGCAGACGCTCCAGGATGCCTTGCGCAAAGCCATTGGGGCCGGGCATGCCACCGAAGAACAACCAACGATCCGCAACGGTCGCATGGTGATCCCAGTGCGGGCCGAAGCCAAACGCAAAGTGGCGGGCTTCGTCCACGACACCTCGGCGACGGGGCAAACGGTATACATCGAGCCGACGGCAGTGCTCGACCTGAACAACGAGGTTCGCGAACTCGAAGGCGAAGAACGCCGCGAGGTCGAACGTATCCTTCGGGAGGTGACCGGCATGGTCCGTGCCCATCTGGACGACCTGAACGGCAATTCCCGCGTGTTGGCGCAATTCGACCTCTTGCAGGCCAAAGCCCGGCTTGCCAATGAACTCGACGCCGTAGTGCCACACCTCAATGACGAGGGTCTCCTTGAAATAAAAAAAGGGCGCAACCCGCTGCTGTTGCTCCATTTTCAACGGCAGAACGCGAAGGAGCAAGACCCAGAGGCAGAAGCTATACGCAGTGTCGTTCCCCTCAACCTGACCCTGGGTGGCGATTTCCACACGCTCATCATCACCGGGCCGAATGCCGGGGGCAAAACGGTGGCGATGAAAACCGTTGGGCTGTTTGTGCTGATGCTGGGGTACGGGTTGCCCGTGCCGTGTGATCAGGCATCGAGCATGTGCCTGTTCGATCACCTGTTTGTTGACATCGGCGACGAGCAGTCGATAGAAGAAGACCTCTCCACCTTCAGTTCACACATCGCCAACCTCAAGCGGATGTTGCACCAGGCGGGGCCGGAATCGATGGTGCTGATAGATGAAGCGGGGACGGGCACTGACCCGGATCAAGGCGGGGCGTTGGCACAGGCCGTATTGGAACGCCTTACGGAGGCGGGCGCGCGCACGCTTGTGACCACCCACCTCGGATCGCTCAAAGCCTTTGCCCACGAACATCCTGGCGTCGAGAACGGCTCAATGGCCTTCGATCAGGAGACGCTGCGGCCTACGTACCGTTTTCAGGCGGGGGTGCCGGGGTCGTCGTATGCCTTCGAGATTGCCGACCGCATCGGGCTAGACCCCAACGTGCTGGCGCGAGCGAGGGAGTTACTCGGCGAACAGAAGGCGGGGCTGGAAGAGTTGGTGGCTACCTTTGAAGCGCGCAACCAGGCGTTGGCCGAGCAACTTGCGGAAGCGGAAGCTACCCTCCAAAAAGCCACCCACGAGCGCACCGAATACGAAACCCGCATCGAAAAAATACGCCGCGAGCGGGACGAGATTCGTCAGCAAGCCCTCGAAGAAGCCGAACGCATTGTGCAGGGGGCGAACGCGCAGATCGAGCAAACCATCCGTGAGATCAAGGAGGCGCAGGCAGAGCGCGAAGCCACCAAAGCAGCACGCGCGAAACTGGACATCTTTAAGGAGAGTGTGGACCGGCAACAAGCCAACATCGAAAAGCGGCAGGCCAAGCGGAAAAAAGAACGGAAGCGGAAAAAAAACAAAAAGGGGAGCGCGAACGAAGTTGTTGCTACCGGGCCCGTGCGAGTTGGGGATCAGGTAGTGCTGGATGAGGGAAGCACCGCAGCCGAAGTTCTGGAAATCGACGGCAACGAGGCGGTGATCACCGCGGGGCCGCTCCACATGCGCGTCAAACTCAGCCGCCTCACCAAAGTGGGGGGGCAGCGCAAGCAGCAGGTGACCATTCGGCAGACGGCATCACACGCGTCAGATCTTGCGGTGCTGCATGCCCGCACCGAACTGGATGTACGCGGGAAGCGGGTGGACGAAGCCCTTGGTGCCGTCGAACGCCTGCTCGATCAGGCACTCGGTGCCAACCTCGACCGCGTTGAAATTCTGCATGGCAAAGGGACGGGCGCGCTGCGGGAGGCCATTCATGACTATCTCGGCGCCTCGCCCGATGTCGCCGATTTTGAAGATGCAGCCTGGAACCAGGGCGGTGCCGGGGTCACCGTCGTGAAGCTGCGGTAGTTACGGCATTTCCACCGATGATGGCTTGGATTCTACCTTACGTCGCACAAAGTCGAGCGTTCGGCGCAGCCCCTCTCGTCGATTCACACGAGGTTCCCATTGCAACACTTCGCGGGCGGTGGTGATGTCCGGCTGGCGGATTTTGGGGTCATCGGCGGGCAACGGCTTAAAGGCGATGCGGCTGCTGCTTCCCGTCAGATCGATGATCTCGTTGGCGAAGTCGAGGATGGTTATTTCGTCTGGATTGCCGATGTTGCAGGGGTCGGGGTAGCCGCTGAGGAGCAGCCGATAGATTCCTTCGACGAGGTCATCCACATAGCAAAACGAGCGGGTCTGGCTGCCATCGCCAAAGACAGTGATTGGTTCGTCACGTAGGGCCTGGCCCATAAAGGTGGGTAGGGCTCGCCCGTCGTCGAGGCGCATGCGGGGGCCATAGGTGTTAAAGATGCGGATGATGCGTGTTTCGATGCTGTGGTAGCGCTGGTAGGCCATCGTCATGGCTTCCGCAAATCGCTTGGCTTCGTCATACACGCCACGCATCCCTACCGGGTTGACGTTGCCCCAGTAGCTCTCGTGCTGTGGATGGACCAGCGGGTCGCCATACACTTCACTGGTGGAGGCTAGGAAAAACCGGGCGTTTTTAGCTTTTGCCAGGCCAAGTGCTTTGTGTGTCCCCAACGCACCGACCTTGAGGGTTTGAATCGGATATTTTAGATAGTCGATGGGGGAAGCAGGGCTGGCAAAATGAAGCACGTAGTCGAGGTCACCCGGGACATAAATAAAATTGGTGACGTCATGCTTGATCAGGCTAAAACGAGGGTGCCCAATGAGGTGGGCCACGTTGTCTGGGTTCCCCGTGATAAAATTGTCCATGCAGATGACCTCATGGCCTTCTGCGATGAAGCGGTCACATAAATGCGAGCCTAAAAACCCGGCACCGCCGGTAATGAGTGTGCGCGGCATATGGAAGTTTGTTGACGAAGTTTTTTGCAGGGGTCTGAAGAACAACCCGGCATGGTTCATAACATAAGATATTCTCGCCCGAAAACCTGTTCCTTGCTTGCCAATTCCATGTAGAAAAAAGGAGGAAGTGAACATCTTTCGCCACTCGGTTCACTTTTTGCTACCTTGAAGCCCAGCGTAGATAGGCCGGATTGCCGGGCTTCATTTCCTTCATTCCATTGACTTCGACCGCTGTGCATTTGTTCAGTATTTGGTGTAAAAGGGTTCTGTTATGGGGGGTGCTTATAGGCATGCCTTGTTCCCTCTCATGGGCGCAGGAAGCCACGCTGGATCATATCACCCACGCATTTGAAGAGGGGGATGCCAAAGCGTTGGCCGAAGAGGCGGGGAGCCGAGTAGAGGTGGCCTTGTTGGGGGGGAGTACCCTGTACAGCCGGGCCCAGGCCCAATATGTCTTGCAAGAGTTTTTTCGGCAGTATCCGCCGGTGTCGTTTTCTTTAGAGCGGGTGTCTACCACGGAAGGCAGTACCTTTGCCAACGGCGATTATTACTTTGGCCGGGAAGAACGTCCCCTCCAGGTTTTTCTGCGGCTCCATCCGTTAGGCGAGAGGCAATGGGAAATCCGTGAGATCCGCATCGAAGAACGTTTCAGAGAGTAGCGCCCGTTGCTTTTTCTTCCTTCCTCCCGATCTTTGAAGCGATGAAGCTGGCCTCTGGCGCTCTCCATCTTCGGTTTGGTGACCTTGTGGTGGCCGGAATCCTGTTGGTCGCTTTGCTTGGGACCTGGGGGATCCGGCAGGTTCATGTAGGCCGCGTTCAGGCCCACTGGCAAATTCAGCAAGATGAAGTGGCGGCAGACGCCCTGACGTGGATCAGTCAGCAAGTGGACGAGCAACAGCAGGAACTCTTGGCCGAAGCCCGCCTCCTGGTTCGTGATCCGGACATTATTGAGATGCTGCGGGTCTACAATCGTAGCCAGGATCGGGAGGCGCTGGCGTCCTTGGTGCAGCGCTTTGACGGCCTTGAATTTAAGGAGCGTTGGTCGGCGGAGTTGTTTGATGATAGCCTGCGCCGCGTGGCGTGGCATGGCCCCAGTATGCCTGTGGATGCTGACGCTTCGCAGATCTTGAGAGCCGGCTCCTTCCGGACAGCCTTGGTGCAGGACAGTGATTGGCGAAAAGCCTTAGCCATATGGATGCCGGTACAGGATGGGATCCGTACTATCGGTGCGCTGCGGGTAATGGTGTTGGTTGAGGTTCGTACCCCCATCCAGAATCAGTATCTGAGAAATTTTACCCTCGCTCGTCAATGGCGCTGGGATACAGGAATGCCTGTTCAGGTGCATTGGGGCGTCCCTACGGTACCAGAGCAAACACGCGAGTCACAAGTCCGGTTGCTCCATGGTCTGGATGGCGAGGTGTTGGGACACGTCGAGGTAGTCCCTCCTGATGAAGCGCTGTTGATCGTCCAACTCCAGACACGGTATAATGATGTCCTTTCGTTCTGGCTGGTGCTGCTTCTTGGAGGGGGGATTGCCTGGGTCTGGTCCCGTTATTTACGGGCAGCATCCGCACGGCCCCGCCCATTTAAACGGCGGGCCACCTGGTTTGTAGTCACGGCTGTGATGGGTTGGGGTGTGCGCTATGGGCTGCTGTATTTTGATATTCCGGCACGCTGGCAACGCGACAAAGCGCCCCTGTCGCCGCTTTTTGACCCTTCGCATTTCGCGTCCACGCTCGGGGGTGGCATTCTGCGGTCGTCCGGCGATTTTTTACTAACGGCGTTGTTTGCGTTACTCTTTGCACTGGGCTGGCTGCACCTGATGAGCTTTTTCCGGCGTCGTGTGGCGCGGCTCCAGGGCGTGCAACGCCCTATGGTGGGGGCACGCACCTCACGTTGGGTTGGGGCGGGCATTGCTTCGTTGGGGCTGGCGGTGCTTGTGATCGGGGGAAGCTGGATGGTGACCGTGATGGCGCGCCGCGCAGTCTTGGACAGTACCCTCGATTATTTCGCCCGTAGTGGACTCTTGCCCGAGCCGCTGGTGATCATCGTTTGTTGTGCACTTTTGCTGGTCACGTTGTCGGTGATTGGCCTGGCGGTGGGCTGGATGTGGCTTTTAATCGAACTCGCTCTCCCGTTGTTACTCACTGCACAGAAGCGCTGGGGAGGGGCCGCTGTCGGGAGCGCCGTCCTGCTGATCGGGGCTTGGGCGGTGCGGGGGAACGTTCCTCTTGAGGGTAACCTGTTCGTCGGAGTAGTAGCAGGCATTCTCGGGTTTTCTGGTTGGCTGGCTGTTCGTTTCATTCGCAACGTCGACATCAACCAAGGGCTGGGGATGCTTACGCTTCGCAGCGTTCTGCCAACGGTATTTTTTGTGAGCCTTTTGCTTTATCCGCTGTTCTACAGCGGTGTAGAAGCCCAGCGCCGCCTCCGGATGGTGGATGCTGCCGAGACCTTCGATGAAGGAAGGGACCCACGTGTCATTTTTGCCATCGAACAACTGCTCCAAGATCTTCATGGTGACGCCGACGTCCGTAGACAACTGAGGACAGGCGAATCCCTGGATTCGCTGGCAACGGAGCTGTTGCGGGGCTCCTTGCTCACGGCCCTGGGGGGGTATGATGTGAGTTTGACCATGTTCGACTCGCTGGGCGTGCCGGTAGGGCGATATGATGCGGCAGAGCAGCAACTGTCCCGGACAACCTTGGATCAAAGTGACGCCCTGGAATTCGACATCTTACGGCGTATGTATGTGGATGGTGGACAACCTAGCGTGTTGGTGGAGCAGGTCACAGGCCGCCGCGAGCCTGACCGCCTGCAATACGAAGGCGTCACACACCTGGCAGAATCAGGCTGGGTGATGGCGCGGGCCGAGCCGCAAACGTTGCTGCAGGATGGAAACACGCCGTTTCCACGTGTGCTGCTCCCGGCTACGTTTTATGGAGAACTGGCGGCCAGCCTCTCGATGGCTGAGTTCTACGATGGGGTATTGGTGCGCAGCTTCGGGCGGGATTTTGGCCGCTACCGGTTGGATGATGCCGTATTGCAAACCCTACGTGCACACGCTGAAGTGTGGCAGAAAGAGACGGTAAAGGAGCGTCAATATTTGACGTATTACAAGCGCCCCTCTACCAACACCGAGTCGGTCATCCGTGCGCCGGGCGGAATCCAGGTGGTGGCGGTTCGGTCACCGGCTGTGAACGTGTTCGATCACCTTTATTACCTCTTGCGACTCACCGTTGCTGGGTTGTGTATCGGCATTCCGTTTAACCTGTTTGGGCTTTGGAGCCGGTATCGCCTGGGCCAACTCCCCGCCACCCACATCCGATTCCGAGACAAAGTGCTCAATGCGTTTCTGGGCGTTGGCATCATCGCGGTGGCAGCCGTGGGCCTTCTGGGTGTGCAGGTGGTGACCGGCGAAAACGAACGGGCAGTTCAAAGCTGGCTACGGCAACATCTTCAGGATGTGGAGGAAACCCTGGTGCTCGATGCCCAGGGCAGCGAGATGCCGTACCGGGTCTTGCAACGCACCGGGATCGATTCGGTGGCGGCGCGGGTCGGGCTCGATCTCAACCTGTACGCCGGAGCGGAGTTGATTGCGTCCAGCCGCCCCCAACTGGTGCGCGAACGCCTTATCGATCCACGTTTGCCCATTGCCGCCTATCAGGCCTTGTATTTCGATGGGTACCAGTTCACCTATGTAGAAGAGCAATTGGGCAGTTTTGCCTATACCGCCGGGTATTACGCCTTACTCGACGAAGAAGGGGCGCCCCGTTTTGTGGTGTCGGTTCCGACGCTGCCCGAACAGGAACGCATCGAAGAAGAGCGGGCACGTACGTTGGCGTATCTGTTTGGCGCGTTGCTGCTGTTGCTGCTGGTGGTGATGGGGACGGCTTCGCTGCTGGCCAATGCCCTCACCCGTCCCATCGCGCGGTTGCGGGTTGGGCTTGAAGAGGTTGCGCAGGGCCGTTTTGAGCAGATGCTGCCCGTAGATACGCGTGATGAAATCGGGGAACTGGTGCAGACGTTTAACACCATGCAGGGGCAACTTGCCGAGAGCCGCCGCCAACTGGCCCAGCAAGAGCGGCAACTGGCGTGGCGCGAGATGGCGCGGCAGGTGGCCCATGAAATAAAAAATCCACTCACGCCGATGAAGCTGAGTGTGCAGCACCTTCGCAGGGCTTACGACGATACAACCACCGGCGACGGCGGTGTCCCTCCAGCCAGCCGCTTTACCAGATTGTTCGACCGCGTGACCAATACCCTCATCGAGCAAATTGAAACCCTCGTGCGTATCGCCAACGAGTTCTCCACGTTTGCCCGGATGCCCAAACGCGTGCTCGAACGGCTGGACTTAAACACCGTCGTGCGCGAAGCGGTTGATCTGATGCAGGCCGAGGCGGAAACAGAAATCCTCCTCCAACTGCACCCCGAACCGTTGGTCGTAGAGGCCGATCATGAAGAACTGCGGCGGGTGTACATCAACCTGATCAAGAATGCCCTGCAGGCACTGCCTGAAGACCAGCCGGGCGAAGTGGTGGTGACCACAAGTCCGAAGCCGCCGCTGCCGATCGCTGCCGGGACCTCCGGAGGGTTTTCCTATTCCACGGTGCAAGACACAGGAACAGGTATTTCTCCTGAACTCAGGGATAAAATTTTCCAGCCCAACTTTTCCACCAAAACGAGCGGAACGGGACTCGGGCTGGCAATCACAAAAAAAAGCCTGCTAGAGTTGGAAGGCGACATCGGTTTTACAACACAGGAAGGGCAAGGAACTACCTTCTGGTTGCGGCTGCCTCTGGCCGACAGACATTTGTGAGAATCAGAAGGAGGCTTTGTTAACGCGTCATACGGTTCAGTATCTTGATCTATTCTGATTGCATAGCCATTTCTCGATGTAATCAGCACCCGGAATGAAATAAATCCACGCAGTATGCGCGCAATAGTAGTTGGAGCTGGTGAAGTAGGATTTGATGTTTCCCGGTTGTTGGCGGCCGAACAGCATGATGTGGTGTTGATCGATACGTCGGCGGAGCGGCTGGCCGAAGTACAGGAGAAGCTGGATGTGATGACGGTGATGGGCAGTGGGACGTCGGCCGACGTGCTGACGCGCTGCGAGGTGCAACGCGCTGATATGCTCGTTGCCGTTACCAGCATCGATGAAGTAAACATCATCGCTTGTATGATGGCCGACCGGATGGGCGTTAAGACCACCATCGCCCGGGTGCGGTCGGACGAGTTTTCAGACCAATCGGCGGTGCTCAAACCGAGCGACTTTGGCATCAGCCTGATCATTCACCCGGAAGAAAGTGCCGCCTCCGAAGTGACCCGTTTGATCCGCCGGGCCAGCGCCACAGACGTACTCTCTTTCTGTGGGGGACGGCTGCAACTGGTGGGCATGCGGCTCGATGTGGACAATCCGGTTGTTGGTTGGTCCGTGCAAGACATTGCCATGGGCCACGCGCACCTGACGTTTCGTATCATGGGTATCAGCCGGGGCATCCGCACTATTTTGCCCCGAGGCAGCGAAATCCTGCGCAAGAACGATCAGGTTTTTGTACTAACACGTCCGAAGGAATACAAACATGTGGCGGCCATCTTCGGCAAGAAGGAGTCGACGATGCACCATGTGATGATTCTTGGTGGCACGGCGGTAGGCGCAAAGGTGGCGCGGCAACTGAGCGCAGAAAAAAACCGGCGCGTCAAGCTTATTGAAACCAACCGTGGGGTGGCCCAGCGGCTCGCCGAAGATCTTCAGGATGTGCTGGTGATTCACGGCGATGCGGCTGACATCGACCTGATGGCTGCCGAAGGACTGATGGAAATGGACGCTTTTGTGGCGGTCACAGAAGATGAAGAATCGAACCTGGTGAACTGCCTCGTGGCCAAGCACCTGGGAGTCCGCAAGACCGTGGCGCTGCTATCCAAAGGGGCCTACATCCCAATCAGTCAGACCATCGGGTTGGATGCCGCGGTGAGTAAAAAACTCGCCATCTCCCGCGAGGTGATGCGGTATTTGCGGGGTAAACACGTCCTGAGTGTGGCTACCGTGCACGGCATCGACGCCGAGATTCTGGAAATGGAAGCCATGCCCCGTGCCCCGATTACCTTTAAGCCCCTCATGGAGCAGCGCCTGCCGAAAGACTTGCTCATCGGCTCGGTGACGCGGTCCAACGGCAACTTGGAGATTGCCACGGGTAAAACCCAAATCCACCCGGGCGACCGCGTGATGCTGTTTGTGATGCCGCGTAGCCTGCACGAGGTAGAGAAGTTTTTTAACAAACGCTAGCCCCGGCACCGTGCCCGCCCTCCGATGGTTGTTCTGAACCTGAAAGCTGTTTTTAGTACCCTCGGGGCCCTGGTGTTTTTTCTGGGCGTGGCGCTCTTGCTGCCGATGGGGATCGGGTTGTGGTACGGGGAGGCGTCGTGGTGGAGTTTTGGTGCCACGGCGCTGGTGGCGGTTGTTCTGGGAGGAGGAGCGTGGCGTGGGTTGGGAGGGACGGCGTCCCAGGACTTACGGGTACGCGAAGGCTTTGCCATCGTCGCGCTCGCGTGGTTGGTGCTGTCGCTGGTGGGAGCCCTCCCGTTTTTGTTAGGCGGCGTGCTGGACTCGTTCACCGATGCGTTCTTTGAGACGATGAGTGGGTTTACCACGACGGGAGCCACCATCCTTGGCGGAGCAGGTAATCCCAACATCGAGGAGGTGCCACACGCGCATCTGTTCTGGCGCAGCCTCACCCATTGGCTGGGCGGCATGGGCATCATTGTGCTCACGCTTGCCATCCTCCCGATTCTCGGCGTTGGCGGGATGCAACTCTTTAAGGCCGAAGTGCCAGGCCCTTCCGCAGATAAACTCACGCCCCGCGTCCGTGAAACCGCCAAACGACTGTGGCTCATCTATGTCGGGTTTACCGTGATCCAGGTGGTGTTTCTGCTGCCCGTCATGGGATGGTTTGAGGCCGTCAACCATGCATTTGCAACCATGGCGACGGGAGGGTTTTCCACCGAGAATGGGTCGGTGGGGCAGTACAACTCCGGGTACATTGATTGGATCATTACCGCGTTTATGTTTATGGCAGGGATTAACTTTGCCCTCCATTTTCGGCTGCTGCGGGGGCAGTCCATCACCGTGTTTAAGGATACGGAATTGCGCGTGTATGCCGGTATTTGTGTCGTTGCAACGGTGTTAGTGTCGCTCACCATCTGGGAGCCGGTTGTTGCATGGCTCCCCAATACGGCGGGCATGGAGCGTTCCTTTGCTGGCTATGCGACGTTCCAGGAGGCGCTACGCTTTGGGGCATTTCAGGTGGTGTCGATCATTACCACCACCGGGTTCGGATCGGCGGATTATGAAGTGTGGCCTGCTTTGGCGATTGGGGTTGTGTTTCTCCTCTTTTTTGTTGGAGGCATGGCCGGTTCTACCGCTGGGGGAGTGAAGGTAATCCGCCACATACTGGTGTATAAAAACTCGTTTAAGGAACTGCGGCAACTGATTCATCCGCAGGCGATGATCCCTCTTCGGCTAAACGGAGCCGTGGTATCCAGCGATATCATGCGAAACGTCCTTTCCTTCGTGGTACTTTACATTGCATGCATCACCATAGGTACCGCCGTCATGAACATCCTTGGTTATGACCTGTTGAGTGCCATTGGGGTGGCTATTTCTTGTGTAGGAAACGTTGGGCCTGCATTTGGATTGTTCGGTCCGACGGAGAATTATGCCGACATTCCCGCTGTGGGGAAATGGGTATTGTCCATCTTAATGATGGCCGGACGGCTTGAGATATTCACCGTTTTAATCCTGTTTGTCCCCTCGTTCTGGCGGCGATAAATCAGTGCGGCGCTTTTCTCTGTGTGGTCATGCGTGTGGTCGCATCCTACTTTGCGTAACCACCCCGTTTTATCTTATGTAACCTGTCACTTGCCCGGTCTGGAGGAACACCTTAAATGAAGACCCTTGCTGTTTTGAGTGTGATCTGCCTAGGGCTCTGGGGCGTCGGAGGTTGCGATCTGGTTGGGCATCAGCGGAACCAAGCCGAGGTTGATGCGGCATTGCGGTGTGATGAGATTTCTCCTGAGGCAGGCCAGTTTAACCATCGCCGTGCGCAAGCAGTGGTTGACTCCCTGTCGCGGGTAGCACAGGTCAGCGGACAACGGCAATTTTTTGAGGCGTGTGGATCCGGGCTTTTGTATCTGGAAGCGACGGCACGGTACCCCACCCTAAAAGTGGGCCCAGGCGTTTCGATCCGGGGCAACGGCGGCGTTTTGCAGTTTGGTCCAGAAGAGATTGGCAGCCAGGTTGCCACAGGCACCCATCAACATCTATTGTCCTTTACCACAGGCAGCGATACGACCTCAATTCAGGCGATCTCCATCGTGTTTCCCCAACGGTATGCCCATCTGGAGGCCCTGGCGCAAGCCCTTGATCCTGAAAAAGACGGAAAGGTGAGTAGTACCTACCGATCTGCAAGCTCCGATGGCAAGACTACCTGGAGTGGGCTTACCTACTTGCGCAAACGGACCCGGTTGGATTCCCGTCCCTTTGTGGACAAACCGCCCTTTATCTTCGAAGATGTGGAAATCACGGGGGCGTTAAAAGCATGCCTTCAGCCTGATAACAAAGGCGAGAATATTTTTATAAACACCCGCATCGCTTGTTCGGGCTATAATATCAATGTGAGTGGCGGACTCATGACATTTCGCGGCTTTCGGTCTGAGGGATTTGAGATGCCGGGGGTGTCAGAAGAGGTGGGAGCTCGGTTCAACGCTCACAATATCTACTTCGGCAACTATATGCATGTGGATTGCCAGGACAGCTATTTCGGGAATGTGGGCTATCGGGCATCCACCGACCGCAATGCATGGACGTGGCGTACGACAGGATCGGCAACGTCAGACGTGGATC
>JAUIDY010000091.1 GCA_030428385.1 Rhodothermia bacterium
TTGTCGAACTGATCTTTCACAACAGCGACACAACGCGGCTGAAGCGCGTTGAACTGAACGCGAACGAAGAAGTGCACGTGATCTGGACGGATCAGTAGCAGATACAGGCTTCGCTGACCAGAGCAGAGTGGGCGAACAACGGGCGGACCGCGAACCCGCCTGTTGTTTTGGCGTACGTCCACGACGCGCACTCTTCTCCTTGCTTCCGAGGTCGCCATGAAAAACGCCCTGCTCTTTTCCTGCCTGTTGCTGTTGATTGCCGGAACGGCCTTCGCTCAAGGAGATCCAGTGGCTGAACGGCTGGAGCAGTCGCCGCGCCACCATGAATGGGTAGCGATTCCGCAGGGCGAGCGCACGGTGCATGCCTTTGTGGCGTATCCCGAGGTGGAAGATCCGGCATTGGCCGTGGTGGTGATTCACGAAAACCGGGGGCTTAACGACTGGGTGCGAAGCGTAGCGGATCGTCTTGCCGAGGCCGGGTATCTCGCCATCGCGCCCGACCTGCTCTCCGGTTCAGGCCCCGACGGTGGCAAAACCAGCGATTTTCCTGACTCCGACGCCGCCCGCGAGGCGATTTACCAACTCTCGCCCGATCAGGTCACCGCCGACCTGAACGCCGTGGCCGATTATATCACCGGGTTGCCTGCAGCAAGCGGCACGCTGGCGGTGGGCGGGTTCTGCTGGGGCGGTGCCCAGACGTTCCGGTTTGCGACCAACCGCGCGGACCTCAAGGCGGCGTATGTCTTTTACGGCACTGCACCGGACGACCCAGAGGCCCTGGCCCGCATCACGGCGCCGGTCTACGGCTTTTATGGCGGCGAAGACGGGCGCGTCAATGCCACCCTTGTCACCACCACGGTGCAGATGCGCGATGCGGGCAAAACGTTTGCGCCGGTCGTGTACGATGGCGCAGGTCATGCGTTCATGAGACAGGGTATCACCGCCGAGGCGGATCACCCCAATGCCATCGCCCGTGTGGCCTCGTGGGAGCGCTGGCTGGAACTGCTGGCGCAGCGCTAGTATGCTGGCGAGCTCTGGCAACGAGCTTGCCGATTTCGCACATAGGTTACGTTCGAGAACGGCAATGACGAGGTGGGGTTGGCGGCACCCAACGTGAAAGTACGGGTAGCCCGTGTTTCCTCATGCACGTCTTCAAACACCAAACCTGAACAGTCTCTAATAGAAAACGACGACGGTTCGGCTCTGCCCGCTTGAAATACGCGTCGTGCATCTACACCGTGGTGTTGTGGTAGACGATGGGCGATGGTTACTTCCTAGCGCTCGCTAAGGACAGCCATGAGGTGTGTGATGTCGTGCGGAGAGATCCTTTTTTTCGCGTGGGAGGCTTGGCAACGATAGCATCTGGACACGCCAATCCGCGCCCGCAAAAAAACATGTTCCACTCTGGGGCAAAATGATGTATTGGGAAAGTGAAGGGCCTTACGCCCCCTCCTTTTGCTCATTCAAGACCCTCTGGACCTATGTTTTTCGAAACCCCAACAGCTGCTCCTCTTTTTTCGTCGGCTAGCGTGTTTTCCACCGAGAAAAACACCGCCTCTGCGACCGGCACTTCGGCCAAGCAGATCCTCGAAGACGTGACGCGGCATGTGGCCCATGCGTCGCACGGTGTGTTGTCGCTGATGGTCGATCAGGATGGAACGGTCGCGCTGGCACCCGGCGCGCTACGCCGTTTGCTTCATGTGTTTTTTAGCGAGCTGTTGCAGCATGAAGGCGCGGGCTTTGATGTGCACGCCACGGCGATGCATGGGGCGTTTGTGGTGGTCGTAAAAGGACGCACCCGGTGTGCTGCGGGCATGCCCAAGGTTTCCTCGTTCTTTGGCAACCAAACCCGCTTCTTGCAGGATGACCAACGCCCGTTCCAGAACAAAAAAGCGGTCTTCGAGCAAGCCGTTGACGGGGGGCTTTTTTCCCAGGCACCTCCGCCCCTCCCCTCGTTTCGGGATCGCAAAGCGCCCGCTGACCACCAACTCTGCCCCGACACCTGCGCCATGCTGGCGCAGGTCGGCGGCTACCTGCGTGTGGTGCCGGGTTCCACGCTTGGCATTCGCATGATGCTTCCGCTGGCTCCATAACCCGCACGCGCAGCAGACGAGCACAACACCAGAAACGAAGCAAGCAGGGCGATCACGATGCACCGACGGATACGATGGATAGGGATGCTGGGGATACTGGCAGGCCTGGCGCTAGGAATTGCCTGGGGCATGCAGGCCCTCACACCCAACGATACGCCGACGGGGTATGACCCCGAGGTGCTGGGTGCTGCCGTGGGCACGGCAGACGATCCGCTGGCCCGGCTGACCCGCGACCAGGAACGCCTGCGCGATCCGCAGACAGGACGCATCCCCGAGGGCATCCATGCGCGGGAGTTGGCTTTTGCACGGACCCTGCCCACCATCGAACAACGGGACGGATTCGAGAAGCAAGCCGTGGTGAACAACTGGAATGTGCGCGGCCCCAACAACCAGGGCGGACGCACCCGGGCCCTCGCTTATGATGTAACCAACCTGCCCACCCTCATCGCCGGCGGGGTGTCTGGCGGCATCTGGCGTTCTACCGACATCGGGCTAAGCTGGACCAAACAAACCATGCCGGGCCAGCTTCACAGCGTCACCACCGTGGTGCAAGACCCCCGCACAGGGCATACCAACATGTGGTTTTATGGCACCGGGGAGTGGCTAGGTAACTCGGCCAATGGGGGTGGGGCGCCGTATCGAGGCGATGGCATCTACCGGTCGCTGGATGGCGGCCTCACCTGGAATGTGTTGCCCGCCACCCAAAGCGGCACGCCCGAGGCGTTCGACAACGACTTTGACTACGTCTTTAACCTGGCGGTTGACCCCACGGTAACGACGGGTGACCCCACCCAGCTTGTAGCGGCTACCGTGGGAGGGCTCTTTTACTCGGATGACAACGGCGATTCGTGGAATCTGGTGCTGGGCGATGGGGTGGCCAGCGGGGCCCGCTATGAAAGCGACGTGGTGGTCTCTTCCGATGGCGTTTATTATGCGACGTTATTTAATAACAACGGTAACTTAAACGAGGAAGGCGTTTTTCGCTCGACCAACGGGGTGGATTGGGTGGAGATTCGGGCACCGCTGGCCGCTGCCAGCCGGACGGTATTGGCTCTGGCTCCTTCCGATGAGACCCAACTCTATGTGTTGTACCACACGCCGGGAGCAGGCGTCAACGACACCCAGCTTTTTCACTACACCTACGTGTCGGGAGATGGCAGCGGGGCTGGCGGAATTTGGCGGAACCGAACCGTCAATATTCCCAATGGCGGGACCTGGTCTACCGATTTTGACCCGCAAAGCGGATATAACCTTGTCGTCGGTGTAAGCCCCAGCAACCCCGCCACGGTTTTTATTGGCGGAACGAACCTGTTTCGGTCCACCGACGGGTTCACCTCTACCGCCAACACCACCCAGATCGGTGGCTATCATCCCAACGACACCACCACAAACAACACCGTCGACATTTATCCCAACCACCACCCCGACCAGCATGTGTTGGTGTTTTATCCGACGGGAAGCCTGCTTTCGGGGCATGACGGGGGCATCAGTTATACCACCATTCCGAATGCCGCCAATGTGGTGTGGGCCTTGCGCAACACGGGCTATACCACGGCCCAGTTTAACGGCGTTGCCCTCGACAATGGAACCCCCGGCGACGACCAACTCATTGGCGGCTTGCAAGACAACGGGAGTCTGTTCGGGGGAAATGGTACCAATGTGTGGCAGCCCATTCTGGGAGCCGATGGCGGCTTTTCAATGATTGCAAGTGGTGGGACCGACTTTTATCCCTCGGTGCAGAATGGCGGGGTACGCCGCATGCAACTCGATGCCAACGGCGCGATCCTCAATTATGCCCGCATCGACCCCTGTTATTTCAATGTCACGTTCTACCCACCGTTCGTGATGGATCCCTCCAACCCGGTACGGATGTATGTGCCCGACTCCTCCCGCATCTGGCGCAACAATGACGTAACGCAGGTCCCGTGGAATACAACGTCGTGCAGTAATAATGGCAGCAATGGATGGACGCGGCTGACGAACACCAATGCGGCCGCGGGCGGGGATATCTCGGCCATGGACATGGCACGCTCGGCACCGCGCCTCTATTTTGGTACCTCGTTCGGACGTTTGTATGTCGCCTCGGCATCGCCCTCGCTGGATGCGCATGAAACCGACATTACCGGCGCCTCTTTTCCGGGCGGTGCGTACATCACAAGTATCAAGGTGGACCCGCGCAACGAAAACAATGTGCTGGTGGCCTTTTCGAATTACAACGTCCCGAGCCTTTTTTACACCTTCGATGGCGGCTCCTCCTGGTTCGATGTAAGTGGCAACCTGGAGCAAAACCCCGACGGCACGGGCAACGGCCCGTCGGTGCGCTGGGTGGACATGCTCATCGATGGGGCCGAGACCACCTACTTTGTGGGCACCTCCACCGGGCTGTATTCCACCACCACGCTGGTGGCAGGCGGGACGCAGTGGGCGCAGGAAGGAGCCAACACGATTGGCAATGTGGTGGTGGAAATGGTGCGGGTGCGTCAGGATGACGCCAACGCCTCCACCGATGGCTATGTGGCCGTGGCCACGCACGGCAACGGCATCTACGACACCTTCTACCCGTCCAAAAGTGTCTCCGGGTTTATCCGCGATGCGTTCGGCAACCCCATCAGTGGCGTGGTGATGAACGGCCTACCGGGCACGCCGGTGACCGATGCGCAGGGTTTTTATGAGGTGAAGGTGGGGTGGCAATGGCAGAGCACGGTTACGCCCTCCCTCGCAGGCCACACCTTTAATCCGGTGTCGGTGAGTTATAGCGGGGCGCCCTTTTCGTCGAAGACGGGCGAGAATTACACGGCAACACCGACCAACGACGAGCAGCCTGTACCGCTGGCCGGACAGGAACTGTGGCTCAAAGATGCAGGCGTGTGGGCGAACTGGGTGAGTGGGGCCGCAGAGCCGGTGGTGTCGCAGTGGCAAGACCAGAGCAGCCACGGACGCGATTTTTTGCAGCTTGTGCCGGGGCGGTTGCCGGTGTTTGATGACAACGGCTTCTTCGGCCTTCCCGAAATCGAGTTTGACGGCATCGACGATTACCTCCAAAAAACCAGCTTTTCGCTGCATGATGAGGCAGAAGCGAGCCTTTTTGTGGTGTTCAAGTCGGACCAGGCGCAGAGCGGGGCGTATGCGTTCGCCATGCCGCACGATCTCACGGGGCTCAACGGGTTTGACCTACGGGGCAGTTCTACCAGTGCGCGTTCTGGTCTGAAGGCCAACGGGTTTACCAGTGCCGATGCCGTGGAGAACTACACCAACGGCAAGATTGTGTCGGTGCGATACTGGCCGCCGGGGCTGCTCAATACCCACCGCATTTACGCCAACGGGCGGCAACGCGATGCCGAAACCAACCAGGGCCCCATTCAAGCCGCTGCCAACCGGACGTACCTCGGCGCTTTCAGTGAGTCATTCGGCGGCTATTTCGAGGGCGACATTGCCGAGGTGCTGGTGTACAGCCGCAGCCTGGGCAGGGCCGAGCGCACCGCCGTGGAGAACTACCTCGGTCACAAGTACCGCCTGGGCTGGAGCGTGGCGCAAAACCCCACCATCAATAGCGGGGCCGAGGGTGTCTTTGTGCTGGGTTCGACGGGAGCCGTGGTCAACTTCACCGACGGTGCCTCGGGCAGCGGATCGCTTACGACCACCACCGGCACCAATCCGAGCCAGGGCGGGGTGTTGCCGCCGGGCGTGACGGCGTTGCTGCCGGACAAATACTGGACCATCGATGCCGCGCTTGCCAACTACACATACAGCATCACGCTGGATCTGCGCGACTTCGACCTGAGCGGGGTGTCCGATTTCGCGGACCTAGTGTTGCTCAAGCGAGAAGATGCGAGCAGCCCTTGGCAACAGGCGCAGGGGTTGGGCGACGACGTGACGCTGGTGCATCACAAGCCCTACCTCACGGCCTCCGGCCTCACCTCGTTTTCCCAGTTTGCGATTGGGGTGGCCGGAGGGCCGCTCGCCATCTGGGTCAACAGCGCAACCGACGAGGTGGATGCCAACGGCGGCGACTGTGCGGGAATGACGGCGGCGTTGTTGCCGGGCGCCAACCTGCAAATTAGCCTCCGCGAGGCGATTTGCGCCGCCAATGCCCATCCCGGCGAAGACACGATTACGCTACCCGGTGGAGTGTATCGACTCACCCACACCGGTGCCAGCGAAGATGCCAACGCCACCGGCGACCTCGACGTCACCGACGACCTGATCATTAACGGCAGTGGGCCGCACCTGACCCGGCTAGATGGAAACGGAAGCGACCGCGTGGTTCATGTGATGCAGGGGCGCTTGACGATGAACGGCGTGGCCGTCCGCAATGGCGCTGCACCGGGTGGAGCGGTAGGGGAAAGCGGTGGCGGCATCTTCAACGAAGGCAACCTGACGCTCACCGACTGCGCTTTGGTAAACAACGCTGCGGGGAATGGTTCTTTGTTTGGCGGGAGCGGCGGCGGCCTGTATTCGGATGGCGGAACGGTTACCATGAGCCACTGTCTGGTTGAAGGCAACACTGCCGGGGCGGCAAGCTCCGGGGCTGCGGGAGCGGGAGGCGGGCTTTGGTTTCAGAACACCTTCACCATCGAAAACACCACCATCACGAACAACGCCACGCAAAGTGGAAGCTCCGTGCGGGGCAACGGGGGCGGGGTGGGAGCCAGCGCCAGTGGCACGCTGCATTTTGTGACGGTGGCAGGCAACAGCGCCCGGCGCGGCGGTGGCATCTACGAGGGAAATAGCGGCGCTTCCTTTAAGGTTGCGGCCAGCCTTCTCGCCGATAACACCGCCGACGAAGCGGGGGCCGACTGCCATGCCGATGTGATCTCGAACGACTACAACCTGCTGGAAAATGTGGCGGGATGCAGCATCACCGGAACCACCAGCCACAACATCACCGGGCAAGACCCGCTGCTCGGCCCGCTTCAGGATAACGGCGGCCCGACGGCGACCCTGCTGCCCCTGGGAGGGTCGCCAGTCCTCGACGCCATTCCCAGCGGCATCCTGGAATGTGGTGGCGATATCGCCACCGACCAGCGCGGCACCACGCGCCCCACCAACAGCGACAACACGGGCGGGGCGGCCTGCGACATCGGAGCCGCGGAGCCGGAGTTTTTCGAGCTGCTGATCATCGTAACCAACCTGAACGACAGCGGAGCGGGATCCTTGCGGGGCGTGCTGGCAGGCATAAGTAGCGGGAGCCTGGTCACGTTTGATCCATCGCTGAGTGGCGGCACCATTGCGCTTTCTTCTGGAGAAATTGCGCTCGAAAAGTCGGTCACCATCGACGCCTCCATGCTGCCGGAGAGCATCACCGTGGCGGGCGGTGGCGGACGGGTATTCTACGTGCCTGCGGGGGTGGAAGCCACCCTTTCGCACCTGACCATCACGGGCGGCACGGCGAGCCGAGGCGGCGGGCTTCGCAATGACGGCGTCCTCACCATCCGGTCGAGCACCATCACGGGCAACGAAGCCACCCAGCATGGCGGTGGGATCTATAACGATGGCATGCTCACGCTGGAGCAAGTGACGGTGGCCGGCAACCGCGCTGCCCAGCTGGGCGGCGGTATCGTCAACGATGTCACCTTGGTGGCCCGCAACAGCACCATTGCCCACAACGAGGGCGACCCGGGCGGCGACGGCGCAGGAAACATATACAACGGCGGTGACCTGTCGCTGCTCAGCACCATTGTGGCAAACGGCATCGGCGGCGACTGCTTCGACGAAGGGGCGCTTAATGGGGTCAAGTACAGCCTCGTGGAAGATGGGACGTGCCTGCCCAGTGGTGGCACCACCAACCTGACGGGCGACCCGTTGCTGGGCGCCTTTCAGGACAACGGCGGCGGCATGAAAACGTATGTGCCGATATCCAACTCACCGGTCATTGACCAGGGGCAATGCAACGGGTTTACGCTCGATCAGCGCGGGGAAACGCGGCCCTACAATGATCCCGGTACCGCCAACGCCGATGATGGCTGCGACATAGGCGCGGTGGAATGGCAAGGTGTGGATGCCATCTATCTGACGGCCTACGTATTACTCGAAGGAGCCTTTGATGGAGCCGTGCTGCGCACCGACTTGTCCGGGCATCTTCCCGAAACGGACCCCTACTTTGGGCAGCATACCGTCAAGCCCGGCTTTTTTACGGGTGATCCTTTCGGGCAGCGGATCGTCGATTGGGTGTTGCTGCAACTGCGCACGGGCGACCCCACCGATGCAGCGAATGGCGGCCCGCCGATGACCATTGTGGCCCAGCGGGCGGCCCTGCTCCGCGATGACGCCCTGGTGGTGGATACCGACGGCCAAAGTGCGGTGCCTTTCGACGTCCCGGCGGGGTCGTATTACGTGGTGCTGGCGCAACGCAACCACCTTCCCGTGATGGGGGCCACGATGAGCAATTGCTCTGGCGGAACGTGTAGCTACGACTTCACGGCCACTGCCTACGGCACCAATGCGCTCAAGACCTTGATTGGTGGCAAGCAGGGCCTGTTCGCGGGCGACGGCGACGGGTCGGGGGGCATCACCACTCCAGATCAAACCATCTGGCTGAATCAGAATGGCTCGGCCGGGTATCTCTCGGGCGACTACAACCTGAGTGGCGGCACCACCACTCCGGATCAAACCATCTGGCTTCAAAACAATGGCGTGGGTAGCCAGGTGCCGCCGGGGAAAGTGGCATCGCCCGCCGCGCATCCGCCGCCAGGTGCCGTGCCGCTATCCGCGGACCGCCGCTAACGCCGCATCCTGCATCTTCCGTTTTTGTGCTAAAAATACCCTGTTGAGAGGTTTGTTATGCCTATTCGCTACGTGATACTGATGGTCGGGCTTTTGCTCGGGATCGGTTCTCCTGCTGTCGCTCAGCCCATGGTCGATGGTTTTTTTCAAACCCAGATCAACGCCGGTGCAGGCACCGGCGGGCTGGATCAGTTGGAGGTACAGGTGCAGCTTGCCGCCCGCAATGAGGCGTTTTCGCTAGGCAACGCCACGCTTATGCTGCTTTTTAACGACGCCGCCCTTGCCATTCCCAGTGCACCGGCCATCAACGAGCGTTTCGATGCAGCCACCGACTATGCCTACCATGCGCCGTTCGTCAACAACCCCGGCGGTGGGCTGTTTTATATCTCCAGCACCGTGACGCTTTTCGGGGCCAGCAATCGTATCTCGGTGAACCTGGTGCTGGATATTCCCAACCTGGGGCAGCCGTTGTCGATGAGCGCGACGCCCATCGTGACGCTATTCTTCGACATCCTCGACAACACCGAAACGGCCAACTTGCAGTGGGTGCTCCGAGGAGGCGGTGACCCGAATCCCACCCTGATTCAGCAACAGGACAACGCCACCGAAGTGCCGCAAAATGAGTTCGGGGATAGCGATACATTGCTTCCCGTCGAACTCATCGATTTTGTGGCGCAGGCTGATGGGGCGAACGTTGTGCTCCGGTGGGAAACGGCCAGCGAAACCAACAACGCCGGGTTTGAGGTGCAAATGCTCGACGAGATGGTCTGGGAAACGCTCGGTTTTGTCGAAGGCCGGGGCACCACCATCACACCGCACGCATACCAATACGACGTACCCACCTCGACGCCGGGTCTGCACCAGTTTCGGCTCAAACAGGTCGATTACGACGGTTCGTTTGCGTTCAGCCCGCAGGTGGAAGTAGAGACTGGAATGGCGCAGGCGTACGAACTCACCGCTCCGTTTCCGCATCCGGTGGCGCGGGCGTCGCAGCTAAGCCTGCGTGTAAAGCGGGCGCAACAGGTGGAGGTGGCCGTGTATGATGCCCTCGGGCGGAAGGTGCAGGTGCTGTTTTCAGGGCGCATCGGGGCCGAATCAGAGCAGCGCTTGTCCGTGGAGGCTGCCACGTTGCAAAGCGGCATGTACTTCGTCCGTGCCGTGGGCGAGACGTTCGTTGCCACGCAACGCACCGTGGTGGTCAAATAGATGCGGGGTCGGGACATGAACAACAGCATACCATTTCTCGCGTGGGTGGTATTGGGCTGGGCGCTGATGGCACCGCCCGCGCAGGCGGAAGCAGGCAAAACCAACCCCGGCGACCGTGCCGACCTGGAGCTGTATATCTACACCGCTACTGACGAGCTACACGTTGGCGAGACGGTGGAGCTCACGATCACGGTCGCCAACTTCGGCCCGACGTCGGCTACAGGGGTGCAGGTGCATTACCGGGTCCCCGACGGGTGGACGTTTTTGCAGGCGGACGCAGCCGATGCCACCGATACATACGACCCCATTTCTGGCATCTGGCACGTGGGCGAGATCAACAGCGAGCAACTGAGCACCACGCCTTCTTGGGAACTCACCATCCACGCCCGCGCCGAGGTGCCCGGTGTGGTTGGTCACATCGCCGAAGTGTTGGCCGCCCACCAAAACGACCCCGATTCGACGCCTGCCAACGGCGCGGAGGATGAAGACGACTACGCCGCGACCTCGCAAACGGTCGTGGCGTGGGGACCGATTGACCTGAAGGTGCAGATCGACGCAGACAAAGCCGAGGCGCTTCCCGGAGAAAACATTCGGTACATGCTGACCTACACCAACCTGGGCGAGGAAGCCGCCGGGGTGGTGCTCACCGAAACGCTCCCGCCGTATGCCCAGTTTGATTTTATAACGAGCTCACCGGGCTGGCAAGCACAGGCGGGCGGGACATACAAGCGGGCGCTCGGGACGCTTGCGCCCGGTGCCACGGGCACGGTCATCTTTGCCATCACCCTCGACGCGGCATGGCCGGAAGGGAACGCGTCCATCAGCAACACTGCCTCCATCGCCGACAATGGGCAGCGCGGTCCCGATGGCAACCCGGCAGACAACACGACGTCTTTGACCCTTGCCATCCAACAGGTCCAGCAGGCCGACCTGGCCCTGGCGATGACGGTGGATGACGATGCACTCGTGGTGGGAGAAGCGGTACGCTATACGCTACAGCTTCAAAACGACGGCCCCGCCGCGGCCACCAACGTACAGGTGGGCCTACATTTGCCGGACGCGGTGGCGTACACCTCCCACACCGGTTCTGGCACCTTCGATTCGGTGACGGGCACGTGGCAGGTGGGTAGCCTGTCCCCCCATACCACCGCTGTGCTTGAGGTGGACGCGCAGACGCTTGTGCCGGGTACGTGGGCGGCCTCGGCAGAAGTGATGCAGGTTGATCAGGCAGACCCCGACTCGGAGGTGGCGAATGGCGGAAATGAAGAGGACGATGCCGCCGAGGTCGCGTTTGCCGCCACGCTGGCCGTGCCGTCGTTGGTGTCTCCGGCGAACGGGGCGGAGGATGTCGCCCTGCCGCTTACCTTTCAATGGCTTCCGGTTGTGGCGGCCACCAACTACCGCTGGCAGCTTGTGCTGAACGGGCACGGGTTTGAGGAGCCGCTCCTAGAGGTCGTGACCACCGATACGGCGGTTCTGGTGGAAGAACTGGAAGCAGGTCAAACCTACCAATGGCGCGTGCAAGCCGTGGCCGGTGGGGAGGCGGGGCCGTGGTCCGGCGAGCGCATGCTGATAGTGGCGGGGGTTGCCGTCCACACGGAAGAAAACAGCCCACTTCCCGCTACGCCGACGTTGCTGATCTTTCCCAACCCCATCCGCACAACGGGCACGCTTCGGTTTTCTGTCCCTAACCAACAGGCCGTGCGCGTCACTGCTTTCGATTTGCTGGGCCGTCACGTGAAGGAGGTGTATAATGGCACCGCTTTGCCGAACCACACACTTTCCCTGGCAATCGACCTCGTCGGACTTCCGCAAGGGGTCTATTTCGTACGGTTGCAAGGCGATGCATTTGTCGAAACGCGGCAGGTGGTGCTGGTGGAATAGTCCCCGCATAAAGTTGCTGAAGGAGCACAGACGGTTAGTACAGGTGCCCGATCAGGTTGTATTGCACGGCAAAGCCGACCCACGCGAGGGCGGACAGCGTGAACACGGTGTAGTGGATCCGCCCCGGCAGGCCCCAGTAGCCCTTGCGCCACGCCTGAACGGTGAAACCGACGAGAACGATGGCGAGTACGGCCTGAACGGTCGGAAGCCAGAGCACCGTCTCCAAGGAAGGAGGCATGCCATAAAGCAGGTCGCCGCCGCCGCGCTGAACCATCTGAAGTGTTTTTTGGACAAACCCGATGGCGAACCAGAGGACGGAGGCCCCAAACAGTGCTGCCATCCAACGTGCCGCATGCATGCCCGGTGTTCGGCGGAGGCGGGCGCGGTTTTTCCAGCGTCGCCAGATCACACTGCCCGCCGTGCTGAGGGGCCAGAAAACCCAGGTAAGGAGCAGGAAGAGCAACCACGACAGGTAAAACTCGTTGGCAAACGTCGCGGTCTCGTACCACGCCAGCTTTTCATAGGCTGCTGGCACGGTCCCTCCGAAGTCGATGCTTCGGAAAAGATGGGTGACCCGCCCGTCGTCATTCGCCTGAAACGCAAGGTAAGCGTCGGTGACCTGCTGGCGGAACAGGCCGGGTTCCACGGCCACCCATCGGTTGCCATCTGGCGTGACGAGGTAGCCGTCCGTGTCTTCCCACACGTAGAACGACTCGTTGAAGGTGGCGTACAGCTTTTCCAACGATTTCCGTGCGTGGCGGCTATGAATATAGGCTCCGGTGTAGGCATCCAACTCTACCGCCGGGTTGGGCGTGAGCGGGGCGGTGGTGGCTGTGGCAGGATAAAAACGTGCTATAAACGCCGAGACAAGCGCCTTGCGTAGCTCTGGCGACGAGGCGTTGTAGGCGACGAAAAAGCCCATACGTTCGTCGGGCAGCAGGAACAGCAGGCTCCGATAGCCCGGCACATCGCCGCCGTGTTGCAGCGCCCGGTGCCCGTGGACGTGCTGCTCCATAAAGCCGTACGCCATGCCGGGTAGCCGAGGATGCTGCGTGAACTGCTGCCGGTGCATGAGTTCCACCGTTGCCGTGTCGAGCAGCGAGGTGTCGCCGAGGCGCCCGTGGTTCAGGTGGGCGAGGAGGAAGCGGGCCATGTCATGGGCTGTTGCGGACAGTGCCCCCGCAGGCGGCACGTTGCGGAAAAAAAGCGGAACGGTGGCATGGTCCGTGCCCGCCCACCGATACCCCTGCGCAAGGTGCCGGGCCAGCGTATCGGGAAGCGGCAGGTGAAACGTGCTGCGTGTCATGCCCAATGGCCGCATCACCTGATCGTTCATGTAGTCGGCAAAGGGCTGGCCCGACACGGCTTCCACGACCAGCCCTGCCAATCCGTATCCGTGGTTTGAGTAGCTGAGAACGGTGCCTGGTGGGAGCGTGCGGGGTGGCAGTCGGTCGGAAAGGTAGGAGCCGAGCGATTGGACCGACGCCGCATCGCGGGCCAGATAGCCAATGTTGCGCTCGTCGAACCCGGCGGTGTGGGTAAGCAGGTGGTGCAGCGTCACCGGCTCTCCAAAGGCCGAGGGCACCTGAAGCGCCTGCAGATACGTGTTCACGTCGGTCTGGAGATCCACCTGGCCCTCTTCGGCGAGTTGCAGGACCGCTGTGGCGGTGAACAGTTTCGAGACGGAGGCCACTTGGAAAAGTGTGGTGCCAGGATCGACGGTGCGGCCCGTGGCGAGGTCGGCGATGCCATAGCCTTGCGCCAGCAGCACCGAGGTGTCTTGCACCATCACAAAAACAGCTCCGGGCACATGGAGCGTGTCCATCTGGGCACTAAAAAATGCGTCGGCGAAGGCAGCAGCGGATGCTGGCGTGATGGCAGCGGTGGTGTCAGCGCGGGGAGCTTCCTGCATCACAGGGAAGCTCCAGGCGAGCAGTAAAAACAACAGGTTCACGGTGCGACGGAGGGGAAGACCTTGAAAAATGAAAGGCCTTTCCTACGGCGAGCGGGCCACTCGGATGCAGCGATCCCCTATTGCTCTTCAGCAGCAAACGAGCGGATTTTCTCTTTGAGGGAGCGGAAATCAATGGGTTTGGTCAGGTAGCCATCGCAGTGGCATTCCTCGGCGCGGGTGCGGTAGTCGTCGTTGCCGTAGGCCGTCATCATACACACGGGCACCGGCGGCGGCTCCGACTTGATGCGGCATAGCAGTTCCAGGCCCGTCATGCCCGGCATGTTGATGTCGGAAAGGACCAGCACCACATCGGTTTTGCCCTGTTTTTCGAGCAAGGCAAGGGCTTCCTCGCCGGAGAACGCAAAGAGCAGTTCCAGTTCCCCCGACCGCATCTCGCGGCGGAAACGCTGGCGAAACAGCAATTCGACGTCTTTTTCGTCGTCGACCACCAATATTTTTAAACCCATGGTATCAGCAAGCTTTATTGTTAAGCAAGGGCTTCATGACGTGTGTCGGGTAAGGTAATGCAAAACGAGGCTCCTTTTCCTTCTTCGCTGTCTACGGAGAGCGTCCCGCCATGTCCTTGCGTGACGATGTCGTAGGAGAGCGAAAGGCCCAGGCCCGTCCCGCTGCCCGTCGGTTTCGTCGTAAAGAACGGCTCGAAGACCTTGGCTTTCACCTCCATGCTCATACCCGGTCCATTGTCTTCCACCCGGATCTCGACCCCGTTCTCTTTTTTACACGACACGATGCGCACCACCGGCTCATATTTTTCATCCATGGATGCAGCTTTTTCTGTCACGGCATCGAAGGCGTTGCCGATCAGGTTCAGCATCACCCGTCCGAAGTCCTGGGGCACCACCTCGACGCTTCCCACCGCATCGTCATAGTTGCGCTCAAGATCGACGTTGAAACCCGGCACCTGGGCCCGCTTGCCGTGATACGCCAACTCCACATGCTCGTCGATGAGCGCGTTGAGGTTCACCGCTTCGCGTTCGCCCTTGCCTTCGCGGGCGTGGGCCATCATACTTTTCACGATGCCGTCGGCGCGTTTGCCGTGCTGGGCGATGACCGCTGCGTTCTGTTCGAGGTCGGCGAGCAAGTCCTCGACGAGGGCGAGGGCGTCGGGATGGTCCGCCAGATCGGTCCGTAGTTCCTGGGCGAGTTCTTCGTTGACCTCGGCGAAGTTGTTGATGAAGTTGAGCGGGTTCTTGATCTCGTGCGCGATGCCTGCCGTGAGCGCCCCCAGCGAGGCCATCTTTTCGGCGTGGACGAGTTGCTGCTGCGCGGCTTGCAGTTCGTTGAGGGTGGCTTCCACGCGGCCCTTGGCGGCTTCGAGGCGCTGGAAGTCTTCATAGCGGGCATAGGCCACGGCAAAGGCATCGGCGAGGGTTTGCGCCAAATCGATTTGATCGGCGGCAAGCCGTGTCTCGCTGCCCACATACAACATCCCCTGTGCAAACGGCACCATCTGCAAGGTCAACTGCTCGGGGGGCGCTTCGCCCTGGTATGGACGGGTGGTTTCGAGCAATCCTTGTTGCTGCATGGACCGCATCCAGGCCACAAACTGCGCCCGGTCCCACTGCTCGGTATAGACCTGTTGCTGCTTCCAGGCCTGCACCGCGTTGCGGGTAACCTCGGCGCTGTCAAAGGGCAGGCGAAGCATGGCAAGGGAGGTGCCGTCGGGACGCGTGAGGTACGTCTCCACTACCTGGGTAGCTTCGTCCATAATAAAGACGCCGCAGCGGATGAACGGGACGCCAAGGGTGGTTAGTTCACGCCAGACGAGCGGGGTGATACGCTGGAGATCATCGGTGGTCCGCATCGAAGCGATTTCGGCACGGACGCGGTCGAGCGAGGCCGACTGTATGGCCTCTCGCGCCCGCGCTTCGGCTTGTTGCAGGTCCTCATAGCGGGTATAGGCGAGGTGGAACACATCGGCCAGCCGCCGCAGGATGCGCTGCCCTTCGTCGGAGAGCGGTTCCTCGCGGAAGGCATATAGGCCCCCGGCGGGAAACATAGCACTGTGGTAGTATTCGCGCGTGATGCTTCCTTCAGCGGAGGTTACGGCGGTCTCCGGGATATGAAAGTTGGTGCCCGCCACCACCTCATAGTAGCGTCGCCGGTCGTTGCCTTCGAGCACATAATGCAGGTCTTCTTGTTGTTTCCACGCCTCGAAAATCCCATCGAGCAAGGGATGACCTTCCAGCGGTTCATCCCCCGATACCTGCACGGCTTCGCCCGAATGCGTGGCGGTGGTGGTCCATAGGCGGACGCACCGGGCGGGGCCATTGACGATGCCGATGCCACAGCGCAGCGCCGAGAGGCCGAGCCGGTCGAGTTCTTCAAAGACGGAGGCTACCGCCGACGCAAGGTCGTCGCTATGGTGCATCGCCATGGCGCAGCTACGCACCCGTTCGAGGGCGGCTTCGATCTGCGCTTCGCGGGCCTGGGCTTCGGCCTTCTTTAGATCCAGGAAGCGCGTGTAGGTTTGCTCGAAAACCCGGGAAAACCGCTGTAGGATCGCGGTTTGTTCGTCGGCGAGCGGCTGCTGACTGGCTACGCGAAAATAGCCGTGCCGCATGTAAGCCTCGGTGTGTGCGACGTAGCGAAGGTTTTGAAGGAATGCCTGGAGGTGCGCGGGTAGGTTCGTCTCGGTTGCGGATGCAAGGAGTTGCTGCATATAGTGGGCGCAGTCCTCGCCTTCCAGCACCGCCTGACGCACCGCCTCGTTGTTTTTCCATGCTGCCAGTCCCGCCTGGTAGTGGGGATGGTCGAAAGCAGCAGCGTGTAGGTAGTTGACGTCGGTGTCGCGTTCGCCTGAGATCCAGAACGAAGACGCCCCGGTCATTTCGTCGAGAATCACCAGGTCGCAGGCCATTGCGCCGAATCCGAGCCGCAACGTTTCCCGAAAGACCACCGCAATGACATCCGCCAACTCGTCGCTCCGATGCATCGCCATCGTGCGGCTGCGTACCCGTTCGAGCGCGGCTTCGATCTGTGCCTCGCGGGCTTGTTCTTCCGCCTGTTTCAAGTCGAGGAAGCGGGTGTAGGTCTGCTCGAAGACGCGGGCGAAACGTTGGAGGATGAGGGCTTTTTCGTTTGGAATAGGCTCGACCGATGCCACTTCCAGGACGCCGTGCGAAAACGCGGTATAGGAAATAATCACCCCTTCTAACGGCACCAGATCTTGCGTATGATCGTCTGAGGCAAGCCTAAACTCCGTTTCCGTTAGCAACTTGTGGTCGAAGGCACGCTTGTCCTCGCCTTCAAACGAGCACATAAAGAAAGGGACTTGTTGCTGCCAGTTGTTGTATACCGTCTGGTACCAGTCCTTGGGCCAGCCCTCCAGGTACGGGATGCGATAACTGCGGAGCATGATCGCCTCTGAGTTACTCGCGACCCACCATTCTGAGGAACGAGTCGCTTCCTCGAAGATGCCAATGCTACACACGGGTGCATCAAAGTCCAGCCGTTGAAACTGCTCGAACAGCACCGACACCACCTCGCGGAGTTCATCGCTGTGATGCATGGCCATCGTACGGCTGCGCACACGCTCCAGGGCCGCCTCCATCTGGGCTTCGCGTGCCTGTTCTTCCGCCTGTTTCAAATCGAGGAAACGCGTGTAGGTCTGCTCGAAGACGCGGGCGAAACGCTTGAAAAGGTCCCCGTCTTTGGGGCAAGGAGCCAGCGTGATAAACATCAGATAACCGTGTTCGAAGTGCGCGGCATGGAAAACCTGATGCTCGGGGAAAGGGATGTCCGGGGGAAATTGCTCGACGATAGCTTGGACGCCGGGCACGGTCATCAGGTACTGGTAGTGCGCGGCGAGGGCCTCGCCACCCAACTCCTCAACATAAAGGGTGTCGTCCTGCTGGCGTGCCTCCAAAATGCGCCGGAAGGTAGAATCTTCGGTGTGCGGCATCGTAAACGGCGCCTGAATGCTTCCATCGGCCGTGCTCATCCACGAGGTGCTGGCGGGCGCGTCGGGATGCCAGATGTTAAACCCGCAGGCCCACACCTCGATACCTAACGTCCCCATCTGCTGGAACAACACCGAGGCCGCCTCCGCCAACTCGTCACTTTGATGCATGGCCATCGCCCGGGCACGGACGCGTTCGAGGGCGGCCTCAATGTGTGCCTCGCGGGCCTGGGCCTCGGCTTCTTTAAGATCCAGATAGCGCCGGTAGGTGAGGCTCAGCACGGAGGTAAACCGACGGAAGATGCGCACTACTTCCTGCGATAAGGCCTTCTCGGTCCAGGCGAAGACAAACCCTTCTTTGAAATAGAAATAATTGCCGTGTTGCACGGCGTCCTCCGGGAAATCGGGGACGGAGATTTGTGGCCGGAGCACCTGATAGTAGGGTTTGAGATCCGCGCCCTGCAGCACGAAGAAATATTCCTCCTGTGTCTCCCAGTGGTCGTAAATGCGTTCCAGGATGGGGTGCCCCAATTTGCTGACCTCGCCCAGAAGTTCAAAAGAATCCCCTTGCTGCGTCGCGTTGGTAACAGCCAGGGTCCACGAGCGCGTTGCTGGTTTCACTTCCGCCACCCCGCATCGTATGGGGGTTACGCCCAGTTTCTTTAGCTCTTGAAAGAACACATTGACCGTGTCGGATAGATCTTCCGAACTGTGCATCGCCATGGCCCGTGCCCGCACCCGTTCGAGGGCGGCTTCGATCTGGGCTTCGCGGGCTTGCGTCTCGGCTTGTTTCAGGTCGAGGAAGCGGGTGTAGGTTTGCTCGAAAACGTGGGCGAAGCGCTGGAGCACGGCTTTCGCCTCCTCATCCAGCGGCTCCAGGCTTGCCACGCGGAAATAGCCATGCCGCATATATGCTTCTGTATGAATAATAAAGCGCAAGTCCCGCAGGTAAGCCTTTACGCTATCCGGCATATTGCTGGTTGTGGCTGACTCGGTCAGTTGCTGCATAAAGTCGGCACACTCTTCTCCTTCCAGAACGGTCTGTCGCACAGCCTGATCATTCGCCCACGCGTTCAGGGTTGCCGTGTAGTGGGGATGGTCAAGCCGGGGCAGTTGGAAATGGAGCGCTTGGCCCTGCTTGCGATAGATCCAGAAGGAGGATGCACCCGTGGCTTCATCCAGAATAACGAGGTCGCACGCTTTGGCCCCGATACCGAGTTGCAGCGTCTCACGGAAAACGACCTGGATCACATCTCCGAGTTCGGCGCTCTCGTGCATCGCCATCGTGCGGCTTCGCACCCGTTCCAGGGCCGCCTCGATCTCGGCCTCGCGGCGGGCTGCTTCTATCTCGGCGGTGCGTTCCGCCACCTCCCGTTCCAGTTCCTCATTGCGGGCACGCAGGGCATCGATAGGAAGCGATTCGCCCTCGGCTTGCTCCATGTCTGGACGTGAGACATGGCCATGAACGATTTTCCACCGACCACCGGTTTGCCGAAAGACATACGTAAAGCGGAAGGTCAGGGAAACGGCCTCTCCGCTTTCGAGAGGCACCTCAACCGTGACATTGCCATTCACGAGCCCCGCTGTGGCGTTCAGCACCTGCGCACGTTCTCCATACACATGATAGCTGAGTTGGGGCACATTCACATGTTGGCGCTGCAGCGCCTGAGCAAATTCGTCCCGATTGCTAAAGACTTCATCAGCTCCAGAGCCGATGCCCGTCATATCGGGCGCCATGTGCGCGATGCAGCATTCGACCGCTCCGTCTGCGCGGCTGGTCCAATCCTTCAGGAACTGCCGGGAAGCGGCCAGCAATTCGGCTTCTATCTCGCGTTGCGTTGGCATAGCTGCGGGGTGTTAACCGTTGATAGGCGCTTCGCCCGCCAGCTCGTGAATGCGCGCTTTGAGTGCCCGGAAGTCGATGGGCTTGGTCAGGTAGCCATCACACTGGTGTTCCTCTGCCCGCTGGCGGTAGTCGTCGTTGCCGTAGGCCGTCATCATGCACACCGGAACGGGCGGCGGCTCCGACTTGATGCGGCGCAAGAGTTCCAACCCCGTCATGCCCGGCATGTTGATGTCGCTCAGGACCAGCACGACGTCGGTTTTGCCCTGCGCGGCGAGCACCTCCAGGGCTTCTTCGCCGGAGAAGGCAAAGAGCAGTTCGATTTCACCTTGGCGCATTTCGCGTCGAAAGCGTTGGCGAAAGAGCATTTCCACGTCTTTCTCGTCATCCACAACCATTATTTTCAGGGCCATTCGTTTGTCCATTTATCGTTCAAAAACTGGTTATCTCGCAGGCGCCACCGCGTGCGGCAACGTGATCACAAACGCCGCGCCGTTGCCTTCTTTGCTTTCCACGGTCAGCGTGCCGCCGTGCCCCTGCGTGATGATGTCGTACGAGAGCGAGAGCCCCAACCCTGTGCCGGTGCCCGTCGGCTTCGTCGTGAAAAACGGCTCGAAGACTTTTGTTTTCACCTCGGCGTTCATCCCCGGCCCGTTGTCCGCCACCCGGATCTCGACCCCGCCCGCTTGCTTACACGACACCACGTGCACCACCGGCTCATACGTTCCGTTCTCGCTAGCCGCACGCTCCATGACGGCATCAAACGCATTGCCGACGAGGTTCAGGATCACCCGACCAAAGTCCTGCGGCACGACTTCCACGTTGCCGACACCTTCGTCGAAGTCGCGTTCGATCTTGACGTTGAAGCCCGGTGTCTGGGCGCGTTTGCCGTGGTAGGCCAATTCCACGTGCTCGTCGATGAGCGCGTTCAGGTTCACCGCCTCGCGTTCGCCTTTGCCTTCGCGGGCGTGGGCCATCATGCTCTTGACGATGCCGTCGGCGCGTTTGCCATGCTGGGCGATGACGGTGGCGTTCTGTTTGAGGTCGGCGATGATGTCCTCGACGGATTCGCCGTTCGTGAGGGCTTCTTGGAGTTCGTCGGCGAGTTCTTCGTTGACCTCGGCGAAGTTGTTGATGAAGTTGAGCGGGTTTTTGATCTCGTGCGCAATGCCCGCCGTTAATGCACCAAGGCTTGCCATTTTCTCGGCGTGGACGAGTTGCTGCTGCGACTGCCGGAGTTCGGCAGTGCGCGCCTCGACTTCGGCTTCGAGGCGTTCGTTCTGCGAGGCGATGAGGGCTTGTTTCTCGCGTTCCTGCGCCAGCGTCTGCGCCGACAGTTCTTCCACCCGCTCTAGTTCGAGCTCCAGGCGCTGGCTGCGCGACGTGTACCGGCGGGCCAGCAACACGGACATGCCTAGCGGAAGCGGGACAAACAAAAAGATCAGCCAAAAACCGGTTTGTGTAACGAGTCGCGGCGTGTCGGTAAGCGCCCCGCGATACGCGGTAGCTGAAGTCCCACCCAATGCAAAGGCAAGGAAGGCAAGCGCGGTGATCAGCACGGAGGCACCGAGCATCCAACCGCCTTCTTGCCGCTTGTATATGGCATAGGCCGTCACACGTATGGTTTCTAAAAAAAGAAGGAGGATCAGAATCTGTGCAACGTCGGTCGTTCGATCTAGGGAATTCCACAACATGCCCCATACGATCAACCACACCAGTCCCGCGATCCATACGTACCGCACCAGGCGCGGCGCATACAGGCTGTAGACGGTAGCGAGGAGCAAGAGCAGAAAGAACATAAATCCATGAAAGCCGATGTCGAAGAGGAGCGTCTCGTTCAGGGCCCCATCAACCAGCAAGAATTGGTAGCCAAATACGTGTCCGGCCCCGAAATGCCCTATGCTCATACACAGCATGGACAGGCCAAAGAAGAGATTGGTGTGGTCGCGGCGGTCGAAGGCATACAGCAATAGGTGGAGGGCGGCAATGAGTAGCAGCATGCCCATGAGCAGCGCATCGGTGTAAATCTGGCTCTTCGAAAAGGTATACCGATGCACCATTTCGGTGTTGGCACCGACGACGAGGGCGAACCCTGTTGGTTCATAGCGGCTTAGTGCGTGAAAGGCACGTTGCCGGGGCGAGAGGGCGCGGTTGGTATACCGAACGGCTAGGACGTGCGCGTCGCTGTCATCCAGATGGGCCGTTAGCGGTAGTCCCTTTGGAATGTAGATTTGGTCGGTCTCAGCGCTGGTGCCAATCTCCCCGAAGCCGCCAATCTTTTCGCCGTCCAAGTAGATCTCGGACGCTCCGGCATGGTAGGTGTAAAAGCCGAGGAGGGTGTTGTGCAGGGACGAATCGACGCGCAGGTGCAGGCGAAACCAGCCAATCCCTTGCCAGGCCCCGCCGAGGGAATCCGAGGGGAAGTCGGTGTTGATCAACGCCCAGGCGCTGTCGTTGTAGACGGGGTCGGCCCAAGCCGGGTTGTCGCCTTCGTGAAAGCGCCACGGCACGGTACTCAGGTCTACCGTTTGACCCATTTCCAGCATCGCTGCTGATAAGAAGATTCCGTCCTCGGAGGTCGTCAGCGGTTGGGCGTACACCGATGCCGCCATTCCTGTGCTGGCGCACAGGACAAGCAGTCCTGCAAGGAAGCCATCCAGGAAAGGGCGCATGATGAAAGGGAAAAGGTACGTGTACCAACGGTTCGCTAATATACACGACACCCGTCAGGAATCGGCTCATGGCCCTGGAAAAACCGCCAACTTGGGGCTCTGAGAAAGCTGCGACCAGATTGAATAAATGACAGACCATTCGGCCTTAGCAAAATCGGCGACTCGGACGCGGAGCAGAGGGAGCGACAAGCGCAACTTCCTGTTTGAGCGAAGCGAGTTTGAAGTTGTGCCGCTCCTGTAGCGCAGTGTCAGCCGATTTTGGTGCAGCCTTGATCTTTTGGTCCTTTTGGATCAAGCCAAAAGGACATAAGCAAGAATAACTGCTACGCTCGTGCAAATGCCCAAACGTTGTATCCAATACTAGTCCTACAACGTCGGCAGCGTCCAGCCGTTGTGATAGGCGGCCTTGGTCAGCGCCGTAGCCTCGGCGTGGTCCTTGAACGTCTGAGTGGCGTCGTCCCAGTAGACCTTAGTGCCGGTGCGGTAGGAAATATTGCCCATCTGGGCGTTGAGGGCGGCTAGCGCCCCGCTTGCAATGGGCGTGTTCAGCATCGAGGCGTCGTTGGCGCGGACGGCGGCGAGGAAGTTGTCGGTGTGACGGCGCAGGTAGTTCACACCTTCGGGGCGCATCACGGGCTCCATCGCGGGCATCAGCGCCTCGCCTTCTTCGCTGTAGTTGACGCTGGCGCTTTCTTCCAGCACGTCGTAGCCGTCGCGGTTGAGGACCAACGTGCCGTTGTTGCCGATAAACGCGATGCCCTCGCGGCGGCCATACGGCCCAATGTCGATGCCCGTGGCGTGCTCCCACAGCATGTTGAAGTCGTCGAACTCGAAAATGGCCTGGAGCGTGTCGGGCGTTTCGGAGGCGTCGTCGGGGTAGGCCAGCTTGCCGCCCGAGGCGACCACCGACTTCGCGGTGTGCGCCTGCATCGCATAAACGGCGATGTCGATTTCATGCACGCCCCAGTCGGTCATGAGCCCGCCCGCGTAGTCCCAGAACCAGCGGAAGTTGAAGTGAAAGCGGTTGGGGTTAAACGCACGCGTGGGAGCGGGGCCGAGCCACATCGCGTAGTCTACGCCATCAGGCACGGGACCGTCGGGCTGCACAGGCACGGGCTTCATCCAGCCCTGGTAGGCCCACACCTTCACCAGCCGGATGCGTCCCAACACGCCGGACTGCACCAACTCGACGGCCTCGGCGTAGTGATCGCCGCTGCGCTGCCACTGGCCCACCTGTACCACCTTGCCGTAATGCGCGGCGGCGTTCACCATCAGGTTGCACTCTTCGATGGTGTTGGCGATGGGTTTTTCGACATACACATGCCGCCCCGAGGCGACAGCGTCTACCATCATCTTGC
>JAUIDY010000092.1 GCA_030428385.1 Rhodothermia bacterium
CCCAAGGTTAGGTATGACGGAAGTAGGATCAAGAACAATCTGTGCTGCTGTAGCTACAGCCCCACTCGCGAGATAAAACAACAAGAAGGCAAAAGCACCAAACCGATGCTCCACATTATCTCCGAAAATCCAGAGGTAAAGCAAGTTGCCCAACAGATGCATGAACCCTCCATGCATAAACATGGCAGACAGGACCGAAAAATAAATGGGCGCTGGTCCGGGTTCTTGAGGAATCAGTACCTCCTGATCTCCCACAATGATGGCCTGCGGGGCAATCAGGTCGACGCCCTGTGTGATTTCAAATGGAATCACACTCCATCCGTATGTAAACACCTCATTGCTGCCTGCTCCTTGAAGAAGGAAAAAAACCACCACATTGGCGACGATGAGCCCAATGGTAATAAATGCGGGGCGGGTTAGATGACGGTCGTCGTCACTGATTGGAAAAAGCATATACAGCAGGCTGATGAATCCTTGTCTATAAAGTAGCAATCCTCCCTGTTTTCTGTGCGAATTTTTGTATGCTCTCGCTTCTTGTATCTTCCGCATTCGCAGTTCTACCTTTGAGCCTTCTCCCCTTTTTTTAATGCAACGAATCGCCCTACTTGGTGTCGGACTTATCGGTGGTTCCCTTGCTCTGGCATGGAAAAAAGAACAACCAGAACTACACATCACTGGCTTTGACACACCGGAAGTGCTGGAAAAAGCCGTCGCGGGGAAGGTGATCGATGCAATGGCGGCCACACCCGAAGATGCCGTACAAGACGCGGATATGGTGCTGCTTGCAACACCTCTTGCTCCGATGTTGCGCTTACTGACGCACATTGCGCCTCATTTGCCACCGGGATGTTTGGTGACGGACGTCGGGTCGGTAAAAACCCCGGTGATGCAACACGCCGACGAGGTGTTACCCTCCCATGTGGTTTTTATCGGTGGGCATCCTATGGCTGGATCGGAAAAAGCAGGCGTTGCACATGCCGATGCTTTTCTGTTCGAAAATGCGACGTATGTTCTTTGTCCCCCTTCGCAAGTAACCACGGAGGAATTACCGAGAAAGCACCCCGCATTTATCCGCCTCATCCAGTCGACCGGGGCACGGGTGCTGCTCATGCCACCGAGCAAACACGACCAAATTGCTGCATCGGTGAGTCACCTGCCCCAACTCCTTGCCGTGTCGTTGATGCACTATACGGCGGAGCAGAACAAGGAAGACCCCGACTACCTGCGGCTCGCAGCCGGAGGCTTTAGGGACATGACCCGGATTGCCTCTTCCCCCTTTGGCATGTGGAATGATGTGTTACTGGCGAATCAGCGTCCGATATTGGATGCCATAAGCGGTTTTGTGACCAGTTTGCGCCGACTACAGAACCGGCTCATCGAAGAAGACCTCAATGCGGTTGGGGCGCAGTTTGCCGAAGCCCAGCGGGTCCGCGACACCATTCCACGTGATTCCAAAGGTTTTCTCCACCCTCTTGCCGACGTGTATGTCTTCGCCGAAGACCGGCCCGGCGAGCTGCTATCTATCATACAGGTACTTTTTGACGAAGGACTTAATATTAAGGACATCGAATTGCTCAAAATAAGAGAAGGAACAGGCGGTGCCTTCCGGATGAGCTTTGCCTCGGATGAACGGGCCGACACGGCCGTCGAGATTCTAACGCGGCACGCCTTCCATGCCTATCGTCTTTAAGTGCCCTCCCAGTGAATTCTGCACCCAATCAAAGGTCAGGGTAGAGCTATAAATTATTATTTTTATTCGACATAATTAGCAATACGTCTTTATCGTATTGATCTACATGTCAGCCCGTGCATTGATTCGGGAAGGCATGGTGCCTATCATAGCAACTCCGATTCAATGTCGTCCTGAATTCTTCTTCCCGGACGCGCCCGCAGACACCTCAGGACCAATAGTACATGGCTGATAATCCTCAAATCAAAACCACTCCTCTACACGCTGTGCACCAAGCGCTTGGGGCGCGTATGATGCCATTTGGCGGGTTTGATATGCCCGTCCAATATTCTGGCATTATCGACGAACACCATGCGGTACGTTCAGCGACTGGATTATTCGATGTGAGCCACATGGGGGAGGTATATGTAAGCGGCCCCGAGGCGTTTACATTTGTGCAGCACCTAGTAAGCAATGACATTAGCAAGCTTTATGACGGCAAAGCGCTATACACCGTAATGTGCCGTCCGGACGGCGGCATTGTGGACGACCTGTTGGTTTATCGAAGAAGTGAGGACACCTATATGCTCGTCATCAATGCCGCCAATATTGAAAAAGACTGGCAGTGGATGGTGACGAACAATCCCATGAAAGCCGACTTGCACAACGCCTCGGATGAGGTGGCGTTATTGGCTCTTCAGGGACCTAAAGCGATCGACCTGCTCCAATCCGTCACCAAGGTCCCCCTGCAGGATATTAAATACTATCACTTTGTGGAGCCCGCACCAGGGGCCTTCCTCGGATGCGAACGGGCGCTCCTTTCTCGAACGGGCTACACTGGCGAACCAGGATTTGAGATCTATTGCGAGCCAGACAAGGTGGAGTTTGTGTGGCACTCACTGATGGAGGCCGGCGAAAGCGTCGGATTAAAACCTGCCGGGCTTGGTGCGCGTGACACGCTTCGCCTAGAAGCGGGCTTCTCTCTTTATGGCAACGACCTTACCGATGAAACCAATCCGTTGGAAGCGGGCCTTGGCTGGGTGGTAAAGCTGGAAAGCGATGACTTTATCGGGCGCGACGTTTTGACCGAAATCAAAACTAAGGGTCCAGAACGAAAATTAGTCGCCTTTGTGCTTAACGAACGGGGCATTCCTCGACAGGGGTGTCTCATACGCTCTGAGGAAGGAGATGAAATTGGGATAGTGACCAGTGGCTCCCAGTCTCCGATATTGGGGCAGGGCATTGGGATGGGCTATGTCCCTAATATGGAAAAGTATACCCAACCGGACCAACCCTTACGTATCGACGTCCGTGGACGTTTATTATCTGCAACCGTAAAAAAGCCCCCACTCCACAAATAATCCCCCTTCGTTTCGCCCAGCGTTTGATGTTTCATTAGCGTAGTATCCAATGAACGTTGAAGTTTTTCTGACGAGCAATAACCTAACCGAGGACGACGTCAAGGGCCGGACCGTCGTCGTCATTGATGTGCTCCGTGCATCATCTACAATTGCCACGGCCCTTACTAATGGAGCCCGTGCAGTGGTCGCGGTTCCTGACATGGCCCATGCCAGTAAGATTGCCTCCAACATGGATCAGCAATCGTACTTGTTAGGTGGAGAGCGAGATGGAATCAAGATCGATGGGTATCACCTGGGCAACTCGCCGCGAGAGTACACCCCCGAAACGGTGCAGGGACGCACGATCATTTTGAATACCACCAATGGCACCCTTGCCATCACCAAATCACGCGCAGCCCGTCACCTCCTTGTGGGCTCCTTCCTTAATGCCGACCGCATTGTGGATTTTATTCGAGATGCAGGCTTGGACGTGACCATTGTTTGCGCAGGACGCCGCAACCGGGTCTCCCTCGAAGATACGTTGTGTGCCGGCTTGCTTTTGTATCGCCTATGGGAAGGCAAAGAGCCCGCCGTTGTCTCCGATACCGCCCATATCGCTTTCACCCTCTACGCAAACGACAAAGACAACATCGAGGCGAAGGTGCGTTGTGGCAACCACGGGCAAAACCTTATCGATATTGGATTTGAGGAAGACATCACCTATTGCTTAAAAACCGACAGTATTCCTGTATTGCCACACTATCATGAGAATCAGTTGGTGCTGCTTCAGAGGGAAGAAGAAGGAAAATGAGCAACCCCAAGATTATGTTCGAATTCCTTTGAAATACGAAGCTTTCATGCCTTAGCTTTGGGGCATGGCAACTACTAAAAAAAGACGCACGCCTTCCAAAAAGGCAAAAGCAGCAACACCCCTCATCAAAGCCGAGCGAAAGAAAGAAATCCTTGGCTTGGTGGTGATGGTGATGGCTGTGTTGTTGGGCTTGGCTATTGTCACCTATACCGAGGCCGACAACCGACTGGCAGAAGCCTTTTCGTTCGAACGAGCACTAAATCCAGGCTCTAACCGCGCAAATAATGCCCTTGGACTCGTTGGGGCGTGGCTCTCGCGCTACTTGGTCCCGCTTTTCCTAGGCTACACCTCCTTCCTTTTCACGGGCTTGCTGCTCGCATGGGGCTATGTGATATTCCGGCATCGCCAAACCGTCTACCTTCCGCTTATTACGGGGCTGACCTTTGTTGGAGCGTTTGTCATTGCGGCCCTGTTCGGATGGTTCGATATGGTCACCGCTGCCGACCTGGGCACCTGGGCAGGAGCGGTGGGCCGAGGCATGGCAGGATGGATGGTGCGAATATTCGGAAGCATCGGCGCCCTTGCCCTCCTCCTAGTAATGCTGGTGGTTACGGTGTTGCTCGTTTTGGATCACGATATCCAGCGCTCCCTGGACCGGATTGAAGAAGGCTTCGCGCTCGTGAAATCGAAGTGGAACGAGTGGCGCACCAACCAGCGCCAACGTAGCGCGGAGCGAAAAGTGGCGCGCCAAAAGCTGCGGGAACAGCGGGAAAAAGACCGACAAGCAGCCGAGAAAGAACATGCCCGTGCGCAACCCCAGAAAAAAAACGCACGCGAGCAGCCCGCTCCACCTCCTAAACCTACGCCGCCTCCAAAGCGTCGACAGTCGCCCCCTCCATCTGAAACGGCTCCTACCCTCAACGATCAGTTTCGCACGGCCTCACCTTCCCCATCTTCGAAGCCTAAACCCAAAGCCCCAGTCCCACAGGTTCCAGCAGTCTCTGAACCTGAACTCAAGGTTCAAGAACGGATTGAGGAAGAAAAAGCAGACTCGATTGAACGCGACACGGAAGTTCCGCCGGAAGAGATTCCCTACGCCTTCCCCGAACTCGACTTGCTGGATGAACCTGACGAGATGGAGCTTCAGTTGGACTATGAGGAATTGGAGACCAACAAGCGCATCCTGCTCGACAAGCTCGACACGTACAAAATCCAGATTGACGACATCAACGCCATCGTCGGCCCGACCGTCACGCTGTATGAATTAACCCCGGCACCAGGCGTCAAGATCAGCCGCATCACGGCGCTGGAGGATGACCTGGCGATGGCGATGGCGGCACGTGGCATCCGCATGATTGCGCCCATCCCCGGCAAAAGCGCCATCGGCGTCGAAATCCCAAATCGCCACCGAGAACTGGTCCGTATCCGCGACATCATCGGCACCGCCAAATTCCGCGACACCAACATGGAGCTACCGATCGCCCTGGGCAAGTCAATTGAAGGCGAGGTGTATTTGCAGGACCTGACCAAGATGCCACACCTCCTCGTGGCCGGAGCCACCGGCTCAGGAAAATCCGTCGGCATCAACACCCTGATTGCCGGGTTGCTGTATGCGTGCCACCCGGCTAACCTGAAGTTTGTCCTTATCGATCCGAAGAAGATCGAGTTGCAGCAGTACAAAGAGTTACTGGGCCACTACATCGCCATGCCCGAAGATGGCGAAGACCCCGTCATCACCGATTTTGCCGATGCCTTGGGCGTACTGAAAAGCTGTGAGAAAGAGATGGAGCGGCGGTACGATATGCTCTCCAACGCCAGCGTGCGTGGCATCCGGGAATACAACAAAAAGATCCGCAGCGGCAAACTTTCCGAGGAACACCGCCACCTGCCGTATATCGTTGTCATCGTGGATGAACTCGCCGACTTGATGATGACGGCAGGGAAAGAGATCGAAGGCCCCATCGCGCGACTGGCTCAGATGGCACGCGCTGTTGGCATACACCTCGTGCTTGCCACCCAACGTCCCTCGGTAGATGTAATTACTGGATTGATCAAGGCCAACTTCCCTTCGCGCATGGCCTACCAGGTCGCCTCGAAGATCGACTCACGCACCATCCTTGACCAGAATGGCGCGCAAGGACTGGTGGGCAACGGTGACTTGCTGTACATGGCTGGGAGCCACATGATTCGTTTACAGGGGCCGTTTGTGTCTATCGATGAGGTAGACCGGCTGGTGGAATTTATTGGAAGCCAACCGGGTCCCGGACCCTACCTGCTGCCCTCTGCGGAAGACGAATCGAGCGATCCGCTGGCGGGCATACTAGGAGTGGACGAGATGGATGACTTGTTTGGGGAAGCAGCTAAAATCATTGTGATGAGTCAGCAAGGGTCGGTGTCCCTCCTCCAACGGAAGCTGTCCGTTGGCTACACCCGCGCCGCTCGCATCGTGGACCAGTTGGAGGATGCAGGCATCGTCGGCCCGTTCGTCGGCTCGAAAGCCCGCGAAGTGTTGATCAGTGACCTAAACGAACTGGACAAGCTGCTCGACCCTCAGTCAGGCGAGGGCTAGCCATGTTCAGCGATAGTGACGTGCAAACGCTTCATAAATGTCCATGCGTAGGGCCTTTCTTCCATCCTTTGGTCCACCGTTGATCATGATGACGATGCCATTTTTTAACGCCCGGTCGATGTTGAAAAACGTCGTCACGCCATCCTGACCGCCGGAATGATGCAGGATCCGGGAATAGCCATCCACCTCTCGGTCAGGGCTCATATGGACACCCAAGCCATACCAACCACCCGCCTCACCCCCACTGCTTTCCTGGTTGTTCGTTTCTAGCGGCAGGATACATGTTCCGGTGTGGCAGATTTCAAACAGGTTCGGGATCTGTTGACAATCGGTATCCGAGGTACAACTCAGGTTTGAGCTGTTATGGTATTTGGCGGGGGTAAGTGCTTCGTGCAACTCTACCAGCGGGATAATTTCGTCGCCGTCTGCATTTTGCCCATCGTTGAGGACATAGCTCAGAAACGTAGCATATTCCATCGGATGCGCGAGCAAACCGCCGGGGAATTTTGCCTCCGCGTATTCAACGACGCACGGACAAGATTCCCCGTCACATCCACGGGCGAGGTGATCCATGTCTTCCGAGGCATCCGCAAAGGTACTCTGGTACATCCCGAACGGATTTAATATTTCGGTCGTCAAGAATTCCTCTGCGCTGCGTCCTGTTTGCGCAAGTAGCATCGCTTCGGCTAGGGCATAGCCGCCGCTTGAATACGCCCATTCTGTAGCCGGGAAATGCACAATCTCCAGACAGTTGTCACAATTAATGGGATCTAGAATATCATCCAGCCCTGTCGTTTGGCTTGGCTTAGTGCACTCGGTGCCGGTTGTGGGACGGTTAAGCCCGCCGACATTGTTCAGAAGCCGCCGCACCGATATTTCGTCAAGGGTTGTTAATCCGAGTAAGCCGTGTGTAGGCTGCACATTGGCCCACAGACTCACCAGGCTGGACGGATGGGCCGTGGCGACCCTGCTGACCTTCCGCCCCAGCGTGGGACCACCTGACAACCGCTCCGATGCTTTGACCATCCCTAACGCCGCGATAAACTTGGTCAACGAGGCCGCCTGGTAGATGGTGTTCTCATCGGTCTCGATGCCTGCCTCTTTGTCCTGATACCCATAATGTCCCCTTGAAAATACCGGCACCCCCTCTTCAATGACGACTACCGTCGCCCCATCGGACCCATGATGATTCAGCGCCTCCTCGATGGTGACCCCCGTTTCAGTGTCCCCCAAGCGAATATCTTGCGCCATCTCCTGAAACTGCTGCGCCTGCTCCAACAGTGCTTCCCCACTGCCGGAGCATCCTTGCATGAATCCAAGAAATAAGAATAACAGGACGACTTTTTTCATCAGGTGTAGGATATGAGTTGGTGTTGCCATACCTACTACGCGCCAAAGCCAGTTTCGGCAGGACACCGCTTCCCCTACCTCTCTTCCTCGTACCCTCAATAATCTTCCCATAGACCTAACAGCCGTGTTCTTGTTATTTGAGCGCTGGTTGACGATTTTTGGCGCAGGTGAATTCTCCTTCACCTAGCCCATCACCCCAACCTTTATTTGATCGATACGCATGGCCTTCATCGAAGACATCATCGCCCGGCAGATCCTAGACAGCCGCGGCAACCCCACCGTAGAAGTAGACGTGATCACAGCCGAAGGCATTATCGGCCGGGCGGCCGTGCCGAGCGGTGCCTCCACGGGCGAACACGAAGCCGTGGAACTGCGCGACGGGCAGAACGACCTGTACCTCGGCAAAAGCGTGTTTAACGCCGTCGATAACGTCAACGAAGAAATTTCGGGCGAACTGGAAGGCTACAGTGTCTTCGAGCAAGTACACATCGACGAACTACTGATCGACCTCGACGGCACCCCCAACAAAGCCCGCCTCGGCGCGAATGCCATCCTCGGTGTGTCGTTGGCCGTAGCAAAGGCTGCGGCGCAAACCCTGGGGCAGCCCCTCTACCGTTACATTGGCGGCACCAACGCCCGCCGCCTGCCCGTCCCGATGATGAACATCGTCAACGGTGGCTCGCATGCCGACAACAACGTGGACATGCAGGAATTTATGGTTATGCCCGCCGGTGCCGAGTCGTTCAGCCAGGCCCTCCAAATGGGCGTCGAGACGTTTCATCACCTTAAAAAAGTGCTTTCCGCCAAAGGCTACACCACCGCTGTGGGCGACGAAGGCGGCTTCGCCCCGAACCTGCGCTCCAACGAAGAAGCCATCGAAGTTATCCTCGAAGCCATCGAAAAGGCGGGCTATGTGGCGGGCAAAGACATGTGGATCGCTCTTGACCCGGCCACCAGTGAGATGTATAAAGACGGCGGCTACGACTTCTGGAAAAGTGACCCGGGCAACCTGCGCTCGTCGGAAGACATGGTGAAATACTGGGCCAGTTGGGTGGATCAATACCCCATCATCTCCATCGAAGATGCCCTGGATGAAAACGACTGGGAAGGCTGGCAAGCCCTGACTGAAACGATCGGCGACAAAGTGCAATTGGTGGGCGACGACCTGTTTGTGACCAACACCAAGCGGTTGCAGCGCGGCATCACCGAAGGCTGCGCAAACTCGATCCTGATCAAGTTCAACCAGATTGGGACGTTAACCGAAACGTTGGAAGCCATTGAGATGGCCCATAAAAATGGGTTCAGCGCAGTAATCAGCCACCGCTCAGGCGAAACGGCGGACACCACCATCGCCGATCTGGCCGTGGCGACGAACGCGGGCCAGATCAAAACGGGCTCGGCCAGCCGTAGCGACCGGACGGCCAAATACAACCGCTTGCTGCGTATTGAGGAACAACTCGATGTTTCCGCCATCTATCCAGGACTCGACGCCTTCCATGTGACGCGTTAACCGGTCTTCGTAATGGCTCAAGCTACGCCTTCTTCGGCTGCTTCTTCGCGCAAACGCCGCCTCCGCCGCTGGCTCCTGCTGGTAGGCGGAGGGGCCATGCTTTTCTGGTTCGGCTTTCTCGACACGTACAGCCTCAACGAACGCATTCAGCAGCATCGCGAATTGGTCGAACTCCGTGCTGAAAATGCGGAGCTTAACACCGAAATCGCCACGTTAGAAGCCGCCCTTGCCCAGCCCGTCACCGACGAAGTGATCGAGCGCATCGCCCGCGAGGAATACGGCATGCGCCGCCCTGGCGAAACGGTGTATCCAATGAGCAATGAGTGATTAGTAATTGTGGATGCAAACATTCTACGTTTTGCTTTTCTCCTCTCTTATCTCGTTTACTTCCCATTCTTAATTGCCCATTCCTAATTACTAATCGTCTATGAAGCGTTTTGCTATTGGTATTGACCTCGGAGGGACCAACGTAAAGGCAGCATTGGTGGAACGCGGCGAGGGAGCCACCAACCAGACCCACCGGGCCACCGATGCCGAGAAAGGCCCCGACCATGTTATTGATGTGATGGTTGACCTTGTGCAGGAGATGTGGAGCCACGCCCCCGAAGACGATATCACTGGCATTGGTATTGGCGCACCCGGCAATATCAACTGGGATCGCACGACGCTGAGTTATCCGCCCAACCTGCATGGCTGGGATTCGATCAATCTGCAAGACGAGATGCAGAAGCGACTCGGCGCGTTGGTGCCTATCATCGTGGAAAACGACGCCAATGTGGCGGGACTGGGCTCGGCGCATTATGGTGCAGGGAGACCACACGACTCGTTTATCATGTTAACTCTTGGGACGGGTGTAGGCGGAGCCATTATCCATAACAACAAAATCTTTCGGGGCACCACAGGCAGCGCAGGTGAAATCGGTCACATGTCCATCGATTACGAAGGACCGGTGGACCGCTCGGGCGTGGCCGGGTCCATTGAAGCTTACCTCGGTCAAAACCACCTCTCGCAACACGCCCGCGAGCGGCTGCTAAACGACGATACCACCATCTTACACCAGATGGCAGGCCCCGATCTCGAATACTTGACCCCCAAAATGCTGCATGACGCCGCAATACGCGGCGACCAGTCGGCCATTGATATCCTCTCCTGGGCGGGACACAAGCTCGGCTGGGTCATCTCGTCCGTGGTCCACCTGCTCGACATCCGCAAGTTTATTGTGGGCGGGGGTGTTTCGGCAGCAGGTGATTACATCCTTGGCCCGGCACGGAAAGCCATTCAACAATCGGTGATGCCTGGCATGCGCAGTGACATCGAGATTATTCAAGAGACCCTTGGTAACCAGGTAGGCATCCTTGGGGCCGCGCACCTGATCTTTCAATATCTGGACGAGCATTAAGAAGGGTGACCCGCTACCGCAATCACCCTTCATTGCTGGCTTTGCAGTACATCTGCCGTTTCCTGCCAATAGAAATACTCTCCCGGAGTTAACGCCGCACCTACGTGTGACTATCCGGTCAGGTTTGGGGCCACAAAGACCCAGTCCGCTCCTTGCTGCCGAATAGTCACACTTCTCAGATGGCCTCTAGGATTACGCCCGCGTGAGGCGAAATAGTGATGGTTGCTTCCATGTCTTTGGTTATTATCATTTGACCACTTAGCAGGTCTTTATACTGCGAAGCAGGCATTTCGGGAAGCGTGACTGTGCGTGTTGTGGACGCGTTGTTAAGCGCTACAACTACCCGCTCCTCTCCCAACACACGCTCAAAGGCTAAGACGTGCTCTTTATCATCGGCCACCATCGTGCGATAGCTCCCTGTTTGCAAGGCGGGATGGGTGTTCCGAATCGCAATCAGGGTTTTGTAATACGCTCGCAGTTCCTCGTCAATTAAAACGGGGTCGGGCGACCGCGTTGAGCCATCGGGGCACCACACTTCGTCTTCGTATTTAAGGTCGTCCCAGATCATCGGCTTGCGGCAGTCGGGGTCGTTGCCCCCCCACATGCCCACCTCATCGCCGTAATACACCATCGGTGCGCCCACGTACGTCATCTGAAACAGTACAAACAGCTTCTGCAACTGCACCTCGGATGCGTTTGGTTTGCTGATTTGGTAGGCAGGGTTTTCAGCGGGTTTGGCAAGTTGGTAGTAGGTACCCCAATCGCGGAAGTTGCCCAGGCCCCGGTTAACGATATGCGAAGCAAGTCGGTCGGTGTCGTGGCTGCTAAACAGGTTCATCGAGACATAGGCTACATCCTTAGGATAAAGCCCCCGAAGCCGCTCCAGCTTCTGGTCAAATTCCGTAGCCGAAATCCGGTGTTCTCCCGTGTTAAAGAAAAATTCAGCACAAGCAAAGGCGAAGTTGTAGTTCATCTCGCCGTCAAATTCGTCTCCCTGCACAAAAGGAACCACTTCGTCTTCAGGAAGCACTAACTCTGCGGTCAGATAAGCCTCGGGGTTGATGGATCGGACCTTTTTGCACCACTGCTTCCAGAAATGGTGGCTTACCTGAAACGCTACATCCAACCGCCACCCGTCGATTCCGCTGTCAGTGCCCAGCCCTTTCGGATTCATCCAGCGTTCGGTGGCCCGGAAGATGTAGTCGCGCGGCCCGGGAGCCATGCCTTGCTCGTCGTTGTCGTTTAGTTCGGGAAGCGACTTGATGCCCCACCAGCCTTCATAATCGAATCCCTTCCCGGTGTCGGGATGGTCCCACGACCGGATCATAAACCAGTCTTTGTATGGTGACGCTTGCTGGTTTTCGACCACGTCACGAAAGGCAAAGCTGTTGATGCCCATGTGGTTAAACACACCGTCGAAAATAATCCGCATGCCGCGCTGGTGGACTTCCCGAATTAGCCTCAGCGCCAATTCATCGGCAGCGGTCCACACCCACGTGTCGGGGTCGAGTGGGTTTTCTTGAGAGATAAGCTGGAGGTCGCCTTCTGGGTCGGGGCCAAAATTGGGGTCAATGTGGTGATAGCTGGCGCCGTCGTATTTGTGCAGCGAAGGCGAATCAAAAACGGGATTTAGATAAAGGCCCGTCACACCCAAGTCTTGCAAATAGTCCAGTTTGTCAATGATGCCTTGAAGGTCGCCGCCGTACCGACGCCGAAGCAAGTGTTTCCACCATGGCTGCGGGCCGTTAATTTTTTCATAGGGTTGCAATTTATACCAGTCGCTGCACCAGGGATGCACGTCCCACGCCAGCGGTGGCTCCTGCGGGTCTGCCCCGAGAATGTCAGCCTTGGTGGGATTGTTCGAGGAATCGCCGTCCCGAAAACGTTCAGGGAATATCTGATACCAGACGATTTTTTTTGCCCATTCGGGGACGAAGGAAGGGTTTGATTTCGTTATCATTCCAGCTTTCGTGCGATACACCATTCAGAAAAGAAGCACCACGGCTGTGAAGTGAATCCGCCGGGGTGTCGTTCGTGGTAAGTACAACACAAGAACTATAGGGTCAAGAAACCCACAGAACCACCAGTGGTACGCACGCCGAACCCCTCACTGTGAGCACCCGATTGGGCATGAAGCAACGCGGCTGGCTACCAACACCTTTCGGCTGGGCAACCGCCGTGCTGTTGCTGGCTGGGTGGTATCCCCTAGGTGCTTTTGCCCAAGACGCCGATTCTTCCCACACGTCTCTGCCAGATTCGCTCCACACTCCCCTCCCTGATTCTGTTCAAACCCTCGGAACGAATTCTCGTCCTGCCACACTGCCCCCTCGACCCAACGCAGAATCAGGTCTCAAACAACCGGTAACGTTCTCGGCCAAAGACTCGTTGGTCCTTGTGTTTGGTGCTACCGGGGACCAAGGGCGGCTTGTGGGAAACGCCAAGGTTGAGTATGGCGATGCCAGGCTCGACGCGCATGCCATCCAGATTCTGTTTGAGATTGACGAATTGCGGGCGCAGGGCCTGCCCGTTGACACTGGTATTGTTGGACTCCCCACTTTCACCGAAGGGGATACCCCTTTTAACGGTCTCCAATTGGCGTACAACCTGCGCACCGAGCGCGGGCGTGTGGTGGAAGCCCGCACCAGCATCGACGACGGGTTTCTTACCGCTGGGGTGGCAAAGGTTCGGGAAGACAGTACCCTCTACATCCTGAATGGAGCATACACCACTTGCGAGTGTGACATCGGGGAGACCCCTTCGTATTCGCTTCGGGCGCATAGGATGAAGGTCGTTGACCAGGAGCGCATCTACACCGGCCCAATCCGGCTGTACTTATTCAATATCCCCACGATCTTGTGGCTGCCGTTCGGGTACCTTCCGGCCAAAGAAGGCCGCCGCAGCGGGCCGCTGGCCCCGCAATACGGCGAGGACTCGCGGGGGTTTTACTTGCGCAACTGGGGATGGTACCAAGCCATCAACGAATATACTGACCTGCAAGTGAGAGCGGGGTTGTGGAGTAAAGGGAGTTGGCAAATTAATCCGACATTTCGCTATAACAAACGGTACCAGTACAGCGGTCAGATTGCTGTGGATTACCTCCGCGAACTCAGCGGCGAACGCTCGGACCCCGACTTGCAGGTGCAGCGCCGTGCCAGCCTGCGCCTCCAGCACCGACAAACGCTCAACCCTACCTCCAGCTTAAACGCCAACATCGACCTGACCTCTAGCGGCTACCTCCGCACCGTCTCGGAGCAATACAACGACAACGTGCGCCAGACGGTTACTTCCAGTGCCAGCTACAGCAAACAATGGCCCAATGGCGGGCGGTCCCTCTCGCTGAATGCGCGGCAAACCCAGGTGCTGGCAACGAGTGAGACGGACCTGACGTTGCCCAGCCTGAATTTCACCCAGAGTCGCCGAACGCCTTTTAAACGCGAACGCCGTGCCCCAGGGCAGGAAGAACGCTGGTATGAGCGCCTAACGGTCAGCTACACGGGTACACTCAACAACCAGTTTAACTTCGACCCGCTCACGGACGAGCAACTGTTGGCGATGGGCGACACCACCGCCACCGATATCTCGTGGTACGACGCGCTACTTTCCCCCAGCCAGTACCGCCGAGCGACGGGCAACACTGACTCGCCGCTGAATCTCGAAGCCTCGCACCGTGTCCCGATCTCGGCCCCGTTTAGCATCAACCGGGGGCTGCGTCTGAATGTGAACCCCAACGCCAGCTACACCGAAAACTGGTTCCTCGAAACCGAGCGGCAGCGGGCCGACACCACCAACCGCGTCCTCCGCGAATCGGAAACGGGGTTTTTTGCGCTCCGCCAGTTCAATGCGGGCGTCTCCGCCAACTCCACGATCTATGGCATTTTTCCTGTCGGGGTGGGGCCGTACCGGGGATTACGCCATACCTTCCGCCCCACAGTCTCGTTTACCTACACCCCTGACTTCTCCACCGACTTCTGGGGATACACCCGTACCTATGCAGACACCGCTGGCGTGGAGCGCTCGTACAACATCGTGCGTGGTGTGAGTGGCGAACAGCGGTCCATCAGTTTTCGATTTGACAACATCTTCGAGACCCGCCGTGTGGCGTCTGATACGTTGCAACAACGGTCGCAGAACCAGCCCCTCAAACTGTTCAATATTGATGTCTCTTCCTCCTACAACTTCGCCGCTGACAGCCTTAAGCTGGCGCCGATTCAAATAAGCAGCCGCACGCGGGTATTAAACAGGCTAGGCTTAAATTTCAGTGCAACTTATTCCCCATATGCGACTGACTCGCTGGGTCGCACCGTGAATCGCTACGTATTCTCCCCGAACGACTTTCGATTTGCGCGCCTGACCAACCTGCGTCTTTCCGGTGATTTTTCGCTACGGGGAGGCGGCTCCAGTGGTGCTTCGGCTTATGATGGGGGCGGTTTTCAAACGGGAGCGACTGGAATTGGCGGGAGCAACCCATTTGGCGGATCTAATCCCTTCTCTCAAACGGATTATTCCAGCGTCAATCAGCTCACCGATTTTTCCATTCCCTGGTCGCTCAGTACCAACTTTACCTACAACCTCTCCCGATTTAATGCGAACTCACAACGCACCCTGACGCTTAATTTCCGCTTTGATTTCTCCCTTACGCCCAAGTGGCGCGTCCAGGGCAATTCGGGCTACGACTTTGAGCGCAAGGAAATCGTAACGACAAGGCTCTTTATCGTTCGCGACTTTGAATGCTGGGAAATGTCATTCAACTGGGTCCCGTTCGGAGATTTCCAGCAATACGGATTTAATCTCCAGGTGAAAAGCGGCAAATTGAGTGAACTGCTCCGTATCCAACAGCCCCGCGCCGACAGGCGGGACCGGTTTGGCAATGCTTTTTAAGCCCTCTTTCTCAAGAAGAAACAGTTATTACTCCGAAATGGAAACCAATTGCCCTTTTTGACTTTAGGGACAAATACTTGTATTAATTAGTCTTATCCCATTTCGAATTATGAAGAATCACGCAGTGCGTAACCAAAGTCCTGCTTAACATCGTCACGCTGCGTGTAAGACTTCCGTACGGCACGGTCGTTGTACATCCCCAACCGTTCTTGCAACCAACCGGGGCAGACCTTATCCCTCGTCTCCCCGATGCTGTATGATAAAACCATCGTTTTCTTCTTTTGTCCAGCGGCTCCGAAGTCGGCGGACGAGGGACAGCCGTCAGACACGGCGTGACTTTGCCCTCGTGCAGCGCCTTTTTCGCACGTTTGAGCACGATCTCGAATTGGCGAACATGCGGGGGCTCCAGTTCTATGTCCAGAATGGTACCGTCACCCTCTACGGTATCATTCGCCATGACCTCGACCGCCAACTCCTCATCTCTTGTGTTCGTCAGATACCGGGCGTCAAAGGCGTGGTAGAAAATTTACAGGTGGTAGACCAACTCTATCAAGTTGACCAAGCCCTGCTTCAAGAACCAGGCATGACGGCAAATGAAAGCTGATGCCGATCATTTTGCGGGATAGACCCAGCCATTCTCTACCCGTTTAAAACCGAGATGGGCATAATAGCCAGCAGAAATATCTGAGTCGCGGAGAACGAGTTCTGTCCCTTTGCACCGGCTCAGCACTTCCTGAATGAGCCGCTTGCCTACCCCAAGGCGTTGTACATCAGGCTCCACGGCGAGGTCACACAGGTAGCTAAACAAGACGCCATCAGTTAGTACCCGCGCGATGCCTACCAGGTCGGTGCCATTCCATGCCGTCAGCACCAGCGAGGCGTTTTCGAACATCTTCCACACGTTGTCACTTCCTCGCACGTGACGCAACAAGGGTGCCCGACGATACAACGTGGTTATCCGTGCGGGCGTCAGTCCTTCAAGCCCTTCGCGAATTTCTAGTCCGCCGATGCGGGAGGCGGTGCCTGTATTTGTGGTTGCCATCTGCTTTTATTGTTTCATCTGCCTGTGGCGTACCAACTAGTATACACCACTAGCCATAGAAAAAGGAAGAACTGCTTGGCTTCTTTTAGTCGTCTTTCTTCACGAACCGCCACTGCGAAGCACGGACACGTACCGATTCCGTCGCCTTAGTACCGGGGGGGACAAAAGCACGGAGTTCAATACCTTCGACGTCCAACGACCATTCGGCATGGGTCCCCAGAAATTGACGTGCCCTCAGCTTGGCTTCGATGCCACCTTCAGTGACGGGCTGAAGATGTTCGGGCCGGATCGCTAACACCTCCCCCTGGGTAGCGCCATTGCCAGCAAACCGTGCTGCTAGCGACGTCTCGCCGATGATGTTACTCCCGCCCAGGAATTGAGCCACAAAAGCGGTATCCGGCTCCGCGTATAGTTTTTCTGGGGGTCCAACTTGCAAAATCGTTCCCTCTCGCATCACCGCGATGCGGTCGGACAGGGCCAACGCTTCTTGTTGGTCGTGCGTAACGTATAGGCTGGTGGTCCCCAGTTCATGTTGTAGCAGTTTGAGTTCAGCGCGGGTTTTTTCTCGCAGGGCCACATCGAGGTTGGAGAGGGGCTCATCGAAGAGCAAGACTTCGGGCTGGACCGCCAGGGCGCGGGCAAGCGCCACCCGCTGCTGCTGCCCTCCTGAAAGCTGCGTCACGGGGCGTTTTTCGAGCCCTGCCATGCCAACCCGCGCAAGGGCCGATGTCACCCGCTGGGTGATCACCGGTCGGGCTTGTTTTTGCACCTTGAGGCCATACGCCACGTTTTCGCCCACAGTCATCGTGGGAAACAAGGCATAGCTCTGAAACACCATCGCCGTAGGCCGCGCCTGCGGCGTCTGCCTGGTTACATCGCGGTCTCCGATATGCACGGTTCCGGTGTCGGGCTGTTCAAACCCGGCGATCATGCGCAGCAGTGTGGTCTTCCCACATCCACTCGGCCCGAGCAACGAAAAAAACTCCCCAGGCTTGATGTGCACCGAAACATCGTTCACTGCAAGGGTATCGCCGAAGCGCTTGGTGACATTTTCCAGTTTTATCGCAGCAGAAGGGTTCGTCGTTGCAGACATACCAATACGAGGATCAAAAAAACAGGTGCGCCGCAACGAACGACGCACCTGAAAAAATGATGCGAAGGCTAGTAGATTTACGCTACACCGAGTGCCTGCGTCACCTTGTCAGCGGCTTCCTTGAGCAAGATCGCCGTTTCGATCTTAAGGCCGCTCTCTTTGAGTATCTGCTGGCCCTCTTCTGCGTTGGTGCCTTGAAGACGTACGATCAGTGGCACGTTGATGTCCACATTTTTCGCGGCCTCAATCACCCCATTCGCCACCCGGTCGCACCGCACAATCCCACCGAAGATATTGATCAAAATGGCTTCGACGTTCGGGTCTTTGAGGATGATGCGGAATCCGGCCTCCACGGTTTGGGCATTGGCCCCGCCGCCTACATCAAGGAAGTTGGCCGGCTCACCGCCCGCGAGCTTGATGATGTCCATCGTCCCCATCGCCAGCCCGGCACCGTTAACCATACATCCCACGTTGCCATCGAGCTTGATGTAGTTGAGATGGTGTTCACTGGCTTCCACCTCTAGCGGATCTTCTTCATGCACATCACGCAGTTCGGCCAAGTCTTTGTGCCGGAAAAGGGCATTGTCGTCTAACGTGATCTTGGCATCAATGGCAATGACATCTCCTTGCTCGGTCAGCACCAGCGGGTTGATCTCCGCGAGCGAGGCATCGCTTTTCTGATAAGCATTGTAGAGGGCACCAACAAACTTGGTCGTCTGTTTCAATGCGGCACCTTCAAACCCAAGCGCAAACGCGATCCGCCGGGCCTGGTTGGGCTGTAAACCCGTGATGGGATCAACCCATACCTTCACGATTTTTTCCGGCGTCTCTTCGGCGACGGTTTCAATCTCGACGCCCCCCTCTGTGGAGGCCATGATCACATCCTGGCTCCGTGTACGGTCCAGCGTGACCCCCACATAATATTCCTTGGCGATGTCTACGGCTTGCGTGACCAAAACGGCACGGACGAGTTGCCCTTGCGGACCGGTCTGGTGCGTGACGAGATTCATGCCGAGGATCTGGCTAGCTTTTTCGCGGACACCGTCCACGCCTTTTGCCAGCTTCACGCCGCCGCCTTTGCCGCGTCCGCCCGCGTGGATCTGCGCCTTTACGACGAACAGATCAACGCCCTGCTCGTCATGAAGCTTTTGCGCAATGGCAACCGCTTCTTCTACCGTGCGGGCCACTTCGCCGGGCTGTGTCACCACGCCGTGTGCATCTAATACGTCTTTTGCCTGATATTCGTGGAGCTTCATGCTTCTATTCCTGGATGAAAGGCTGCTGTAATAGGCGAACAGTTTCGCCGGGCACAAGGTACACTTGCCCAGCTTAAAGAATCTACCAATTTCCGTGAGAATTGGTCGCTCTGGCCGCATACCGACAGGGCTTGTACGTACGTTATTTTATGACCTGATAAACCAGACTGACTAGAACGTCCCTCCTTGAACACCTTCGACCGACATATCATGCGGCGGCTCGTGACGGGCTATGTGTTTATGGTCGTTGCGTTGATTGTTTTTTTTATCCTTCTGCATTACCTGGAGTTTGTGGACGATTTTCTGGACCGGGGTGCGACGATGCGGGACATCTTCCTGATCTATTACCCCAATTTTATCCCCGAAATCATTCGCCTCACTTCGCCGCTAGCCTTGTTTTTATCGTGCGTATATTTGACCGGAAAGCTGGCCCAAGAGATGCAACTGGTGGCGCTCCAGACGAGCGGGGTTTCTCTTCTGCGGCTCCTGCGTCCTTATGTGGCGGTGGCGGTCGTATTGACAGGGTTTATGTTCTGGTTCAACGGATGGGTGGTCCCCATCACCAACCGCACGGTGCTGGAATTCGACCAAAAGCACCTGCGCGACGCGCCCCGGCAGCTGGATGTAACCAATGTGCACCGGCAAAATAGCCCCAACAGCCTCGTGACCGTCGGGTACTATGACCACCGCGACCATATCGCGCATCGGGTATCACTTCATCTCTTTGGAAGCGACCAGCGCCTCCTTGAACGGGTCGACGCGCAACGGATGGAATGGCTGGATTCCTTGAGCACGTGGCGGTTACATGAAACCGTCATCCGCACGTTTGATGCTCGGGATCAGGAAGTACGCCAAGCATACCCTACGCTCGACACCACCTTATTGGTATTCCCACGCGACCTTGCACGGACGGAACGAGATGTGGAATCCATGACGATCCCCGTGGCGACGGAATATGTAGCCGCCTTGCGTCGCTCCGGGGCTGGTAGCCTGGGGCGCACGTTGGTTGGCTATTACAGCAAATACGCCTATCCCTTTGCCAACCTTATTCTCATCTTGATTGGCGTCCCATTGGCGGCAGTTCGAAGGCGTGGCGGTCAAGCCATTCAGATTGGCCTTGGGCTGCTGACGGCGTTTGCCTACCTCGCCGCTCAGAAACTCACCGAGCCGTTTGGATACTCGGGCGAATTATCCCCGCTCGTTGCCGCGTGGCTGCCTCATTTGGCATTCTTGGGCATTGCCCTGCTGATGCTGGTAAAGGCCCGTAAATAGGACGCATGGAGCAATCACTCAGGACGGTAAGCGTTCGATCCGGACTTGCACCACCCCACGACGAATCATACCGATCTCGTGTGCTGCTGCCTGGGATAGATCTATAACCCGATTTTCGACGAACGGCCCCCGGTCATTGATACGCACAACAACAGAAGCTCCAGTATGAAGGTTGGTCACCCGGACCCGCGTTCCCAGCGGCAAGGTGCGGTGTGCAGCAGTCAGAAGATCCGGATCGTATGGCTCGCCACTGGTCGTGGGATTTCCGGAGAGGCTTTGGCAATAATAGCTGGCCTCGCCCTTTTGCACGGTGTGTTCTTCCTCATCGTCACGATCTTTCAAATGATGATTTTCCGTCTCCTCATGTACCTCCGGCGGGGTCGTAGAAGTGAGCACTTCATTATTCTCCACCCCCATCGTAGGGCCCTCGATAATGAGCAAGGATGCTGGAATCTGGAAGGCCATAAGGAGAAAGAGCACAAATAATGCCCCTGTTGCCCGGACCGCCCATTTTAGAAAACCAAGACCTGATGACCAGCACCCACGCAACCCCAGAAGTGAGCCAGCCGGAATTGGTTTTCCCGAATGGGTAGACGATCGCTCAGAATTTGCGGATGCCGGCATTACTGAGGTGCGTGGGTAAGCAGATCACGGGCAGAGCAAGACTACGACTCAAGCTGGCTTTGTTGCAACCGTACTCCGCCCTCTTTTTTCACACAATGGGGGGTATAAGCTTCGATGCACATGCGGACCGCATGCTGTGTTCTGCACTTACTTCAAGAGTAGCATTTGCCGCACGGTATGGAAGGTGCCCGCCTCAATTCGGAAGAGGTACACACCGCTGGGCAAGTTGCCCCCTTCGAAGACCACCTCATGCCGTCCAGCCGCTATTGTACCATCAACCAGCACCGCGACTTCGCGTCCCAGCACATCGTAGACTGTCAGGCGCACTTCGCTCGTTACTGGCAATATGTACGGAATCACCGTCTGCGGGTTGAACGGATTGGGATAATTGGGCTCCAGCATATATTCTCCCGGAAGCTCTGAGACTTCCTCGGTGTCCACCCCGGTGGCTCCCGTGACGAACCGGAACGGTGCCGACCACGGACCCGCCTCGCCGCTGGCTGTTACACCACGCACGCGCCAGTAGTGGAGTTGGCTACGCGCCAGACTGTCTGGCTTCACCGTCGTGTTTGCGATGCCCGAGTGATCCGCTAGCAGCGCTGCAAAGCCCGGGGTAAGCGCCACCTGCACCTCGTAAGAAACGGCCTCGGGAATCACCTCCCAGGAGAGCGATGTGCTAAGATCTACGTCCGTGGCGTCATGGGCAGGAAGCAGGAGCATCGGCGGTGCCAGCACAGCCGCGCTGCCTGTGCCGAGGGTGAACTCGCCGAAGCGCGTCAGCCCGCTGGTGCAGACGTGCGGGGTGCCGCCTCGCTCTTCCAGGTGCGTCGCGAGCGGCTCAAAGAGCCAGCCCGTAGTGGTTTCATCGCGGCGCACCACGACGATCTCATTGAGCGCCTCGCCCGAGGCCAGCCCCGACGGGTCGAGGCACAGGGCGTAGGTAAACGGGTTGCCCTCACCGCCCGTCAGGCCAAGGTCGGCCAGGAGCCAGTAGCGACCCAGCGCCGAGGTGGGCACGACCAGCGTGCCATCCGACGACGGCGCGGCCTGTCCGGAGAAGGCGCTTGGATCGGGCGGGGCATCGTAGCGTGTGACGAAGAGCGTACCGTTTTGCGCAGTCTTCGAGCCTGCCGAGGCTGCGGTGACCATCACGGTAACCCCTTTGTCGTTGAGCGCCTCGCCGGTGCCGGTAACGTCGGCGCGGGCCACCTGGTCGGCTCGGGCGATCTGCACGCAACGACCGAATTCGCTCGTCACGCCCTCGTCGGGGTCCGTGGCGGTCATCGTTACGTACGAGTGTCCGTCGGGGATACCGCCCGCGGGCGTAAGCTCATCATCAAAGCTAGCCTGTATCAGGCCGGATGTTGCCGTGGTGAAGCCGATGTAATGCTGCCCTTCGCCGAAGGCTTGATATTGCGGTGTACCGATTCCGAAGGAGGCCCCGCAGCCTTCATTCGTGAAGACCTCGATGGTGTAGTCGCCGCCGAGGACCACATCGAAGCTGCCCGTGACGGCGAGGCCGTCCTCGGTGCGATAGGCCTGCACCACATCGGGGTAGTTCTGCAGGTGGTTCGGGCCGGAATCAATGTCCGTGATGTCGTTGAAGGTAACCCTGTCGCCCGTGATGGTGCGTGAGCCATTCTGCTGGCGGAAGGCCCCGCCGCCGAGGTCGATGCCCATGCCTTGGTTACGGTAGATGCTGTTTTCGGTGATGAGCGCCGTGATGGTAGGATCGGAGGGAAACCGCGTATCATTCTCGGAGGGGAGCAGGATGCCGTAGAGCCTGTTGCCGTGGATCTCGTTGCGGTGAATGCGGTGCCCATGGCCACTGGCTATAAGGACGCCGCCGCGTCCATGACCCGTGATGAGATTGTCGACGAGCGTAGCCTGTCCGCTGCTGATGTTCGAGACGCCGATGAGGTCGCTGTCGCGGATCTCGTTGCCGATGAGTTGCACATCGGGGCCACGGATTTCCACCAAGCCCTCGTGCGGTACGAAGGGAGCTTGATCGGGATTGCCGATGACGATGTTGTGGGCGACGGTCGACATCGTGTCTGCCTGGATGCCCAGGCCATCGGCTACGATGTAGTTGGCGCGTACGGTAGCTTCATTGCCAGTATAGATACCGCCGCCCGTAGCTACCGATAGTCGGTCGGCGTCAGCCCCGATGAAGTTACCCAGGATACTGTTACCTGAACCGACACCACTACCGCATCTTATAGAGCCGTCGCAGGCCAATATCTCGAAGCTGTGCCCGGCGAAGATGTTGCAGGGGCCGGTGCACTGCGCCGGAGGCGCATCGTCCTCCGGTAGTCCCCCGATGAGGTTATTGCCCTCCGCCGTGATGAGCATACCTACTGACTGAGTCGCAGGTATCTCTACAACGCGCCCATCTGAACCCACACCGATGCGATTGCCCTGAATCACATTTTCGGTGCCAGCTAATAGCCAGATCTCTAGCCCACCCCCAATCTCCCCATCAAACCTGTATACGTTGCCCGCGATGACGTTGTTGAGAATCCGGTTGCCTGACCCGCGTATTGTGATACCCCCACTTGAATAATGTTCAAGGTTTCCAACTACATTTCCGTTACCACGCCACTGGGTGCCTGTAGCATCGGTGCCGATGCGATTGCCCTCAATCAGGCAACCATCTGCCCTGAGATCAATTCCGCCTTCTACAAAGCTGTGAATGACCATGCCCCGGATGACGGAACCGTCTCCGCCCGCAATGATCCAGATGCCCGGAACTACCGGTGAAGA
>JAUIDY010000229.1 GCA_030428385.1 Rhodothermia bacterium
TGGGGGTGTTTCCGACCAGGGTCGCCACGGGGGGCGCCCCCTACGGTGCCTGTTTTTAGCATTTCCCTTCCCTCTTTGCCCCTACGCTCTTCCCGCGCTTCGCACCCTTTTAACGGAACAGCCCGGGCGAGGTCTGGTTGCTGTGATGCTTGTCCACGCTTGCGCTTGTGCCCATGGCTTCTTTGAGACTCGATGCCCCGCTTTATTCCGTCACTACGGGCAGCCGGGCGCGTTTCTGGTTTTCTGTCCTTGCCGTGCTCACCACCGTCCTCCTGATCTCGTGGGGCGGTCTCGTCACCAGTATTGATGCTGGACTTGCGGTGCCCGACTGGCCCGCGTCGTTTGGCTCCTATGACCCGCTCAAAACGGGCTTTGAAGACCCCAACGACCCTTCGGCCCGCTGGTGGCACCGTCTGCCCATCCTTGCCGAGCACGGGCATCGCCTGATCGGGGCTGTTGTGGGCGTGTTGACAATTTTGCTGGCCCTGTGGACGTGGCTTGCCGATCCCCGAAGCTGGATGCGCAAGTTGGGTTTCGCCGCGTTGGGACTTGTGATTGTGCAAGGCGTGCTGGGCGGCCTGCGGGTGGTGTGGGTCTCGCTTGACCTCGCCGTGGTGCATGCGTGCATGGCCCAGATTTACTTTTCGCTCCTCGTGGCGATGGCGCTGTTTACGACCCGTGGCTGGCTGCAAGAAGAAAGTATTTCCGCTGACACCGTCTCCAGCAAACGCCTCCGAACCCTCGCATTGGCCTCCGTGGCAATGTTGTATGTGCAGATTATCTTAGGCGCGCTGTTGCGGCATCCGGGGCTAGGTGTACATCCCGCATTTGCGACGATCCATATCACGGGCGCGTTTGTGGCCTTTGGGCTTATCCTCGCCACCTTTATTACCATTCAGCAACACTTTAGCGGCCTGAGGCTCCTGAATCGCTGCGCGTGGTTTATGCTCATCGCCGTCATTGTGCAAATTGGACTTGGCCTGACGGCGTACATCGTCTTGCTTCGTGAAACGGCACTGGCCCAACGCAGCGTTGTCCAGATCATCTTGAACTCTGGCCACCTCGTCGTCGGTGCCCTCCTCATGGCTGCCACCGTTTGTACGGCGTTGCTCACCCTGCGTCGCGTGCCACAAGAGGTTGCGGTCCCTGCCGCCACACCGATCCCTGCTGCTTCCTAGTTTTTCCGAATATGCCGCACCCTGTTAAACCCGTCCTTTTAGATCAGCTCGACGATGCCCGGCTTCCATCGCCCGGCTCCAACCGGCGTCAGTTTCCGCAACCGGAGACGCAACGCCCGCTGGTGCTGGACCTGTGGGACTTGCTCAAACCTGAGATTTCGTTCCTTGTGACGATTTCGGCCCTCGGCGGCTTTATGCTCGGCTCACCGGGCGACATGGATGGGGCCTTGCTTTGCGCGATGCTCTTTGGCACCGCCCTCACGGCAGGCGGTGTCGGTGCCCTCAACCACTACCTGGAGCGCGGCTTTGATGCCACCATGAAGCGCACCACCAACCGCCCGCTGCCCTCTGGCCGCGTGCATCCGACTGTAGCGCTTGTCTTTGGCGTCTCGATTACCACCGCCGGGGTGGGCTTGCTCTTTTTCTTTACCAACCTGCTGACGGCAGCCCTCGCGGCGCTCACGGTGGTACTTTACCTCGCCGTGTACACGCCACTGAAGCGACGCACTACGTACAACACCCTGGTGGGCACGATCCCTGGTGCGCTCCCCGCACTCGGCGGCTGGGCCGCAGCAACCGGCAACCTCGGCCTCGGCGGCTGGACAATTTTTGCCATTCTGATGTTCTGGCAGATGCCGCACTTCCTGTCTCTGGCCTGGATGTACCGCAAGGACTACGCCCGCGCCGGATACAAGATGACGCCGGTAGACGACCCCACCGGAAGCCGCACCGTCAAAGAGACCCTGTTTTACACGCTGCTGCTGGGCCTCGCGAGTGTCTCGCCAGCCCTCGTCGGCGTAGCGGGCTGGGCGTATTGGCCCGGGGCGGTGATCCTCAGCATCTGGTTCCTTTTTCCGGTCTACGCCTTCTATCGCTCCCGCACCGCCCAAGACGCCCGCCGCGTCCTGATGGCATCGATCATGTATATTCCGCTGCTGCTGGTGCTGTTGTTCGTGGATCGGCTGGTGGCGTAACGTTTTTTGCGGAGAAGCGCCTTGCCGATTCTCTACCGTGGTTTTTTCCCAGTCGTTGCTTATGCCTGCCGTCGAAATTCAACAGGTGTCTCACCGTTATGGCACGCATGAGGCCCTGCAACAGGTCTCGCTGACGATTGAGGAGGGGGCGTTTTTTGGGCTGCTAGGCCCCAATGGTGGCGGCAAAACCACCCTGTTTCGCATCCTTTCGACGCTGCTCTCACCCACCGAAGGACGCGCATGGGTACAAGGGCACGACGTGACCCAAAAGCCCCATGCCATTCGGCAATGCCTTGGCGTGATCTTTCAGCAACCCGCGCTCGACGCCGACCTGACCGTGCGCGAAAATCTGCGCTTTCACGGTGCACTTTATGGACTTAGCGGTACGCAACTCCGCACCCGCATCGAGATGCTGCTCGATACTTTCGATGTAGCCAACCGTGCCAACGACCGGGTGAAGACCCTTTCCGGCGGCCTCCAGCGCCGCGCTGATCTGGCCAGGGGGCTGCTGCATCAACCCGATGTGTTGCTCCTGGATGAACCCACCACGGGCCTCGATCCGGTGGCCCGCCGGGCGTTCTGGCAGGCCCTTGCCCGGCTACGGCGCGACGAAGGAACCACGATGATCGTTGCTACCCACCTGATGGAAGAAGCCGAAGCGTGCGACACCATCGGGATTCTGGATCGAGGCCACTTGGTGGTGCACGGCGCTCCCGGCACACTCACTGAAGCGCTGGGCGATGAAACGCTGTGGCTCGAAACCGAAGATGCGCCCACTTTACGCGATCAGCTTCGCGATCAACTCGGATTGGAAGCGACCATCATTGGCAACGCCTTGCAACTGACCCACCCGGATGCGCCCACGCTGCTCGGCAAGGTATACGATACGTTCGGCGCATCCATCGATAGCGCAATGGTGCGGAAGCCGACGCTGGAAGACGTGTTTATGGTGCACACGGGCCATGCGTTCTCAGAGCATGATGCCCCGCAAGTAGAGGTGGCCTAATGGGTCGTGTTCTCGCCCCCATCATCGCCCTCTGGAAACGAGAAGTGCTCAAGTTTGTGCGTGACCGCAGCCGTTTATTCGGCGCACTCGGGCAGCCGCTTGGCCAACATAGGCTATATGGAGTTTCTTTTTCCCGGCATCCTTGCCCTAATTCTCTTGTTCACCGCTGTTTTCACCACCATCTCCATTGTGGAAGAGCGCAAAAACGGGGCGTTGCAGGCCGCACTCGTCGCGCCCGCGCCACGGTGGGCGCTGGTGCTGGGCAACACGCTGGGCGGCACCACCCTGGCGATGGTACAAGCGTTGCTGTTTCTGCTCCTCCTGCCGCTGCTCGGTATCGCCTTGCTACCCACCCGGATTCTGCTCGTTGGCCTCATTAGCCTGCTGACGGGGCTTTCATTTACCGCCCTTGGCTTTATCATCGCGTGGCGGATGGAATCGACGCGGGGGTTTCACGCGGTCATGAACCTGCTTTTGCTGCCCC
>JAUIDY010000230.1 GCA_030428385.1 Rhodothermia bacterium
TCAAAGACCGTTGGTTTCCAACCCCTTCTTTGCAGAAAATACGCTGCCGAAAGGCCTGCGAGGCCACCACCAAGGATTGCAACCGATGGCATAACGCTTAAATTCTATGACGCCATTCCAGGAATTCGAACTAACGCTTCGGTTATGATCACGTTGCTTGTTAAGAACATTTTTGTCCTTTTGCATATCAGCATGGCAGCTGCCTGGTTCGGCATGGGACTTCGCCTTGCCGCCCAGGCCCGGACCGCGGTTGCGTCGGCCGAAGAGGGCGGGGCCATTCTAGCGAATGACACCATGCGAACCACCCGATTCATGGGCCATTTCCTGGGCCTGACGTTGGTTTTTGGACTCGTCGCTTTTTTTCTGGGCGGAGGTTTTAGTTTCTACACCCCCAATTTTCACACCTCCATTTTACTAGTCGTCATAATGGTGGTGGTTCAGGAAGCCTTAATCAAACCAGCATGGCGAAGATTGCATGCTGCGTTGGTGGCATCGCCCATTGATTCAGAGGCCGCCGAACAGGCCCGGAAACGTATCGGTATGGCAACAGGAATCGGTCACCTGTTGTGGTTTGTGGTCCTCGTACTGATGCTCTGGAACCGTTACCCTCTTTCTCTCTGAACTAAAAAGCGCCCTTTTTTAACGGAGCCTCCAAATGCAACCGGAATTGGACTGAAACCTGACCCTGAGGCAGGGGGTAATAAATTTGGAAATTAACTTTTGACCTATCCCAAGGAGGGTGTGTTATGGCGACGCAGCGTATGAATGACAGCTGGGCGCGGGTGCGTGAGCAAATCGAGTCCATCTGGAGTGAAGCTGAATTTGGCGACAAAGAAATGAAGAAAGCCCGCGGTGACCTGAACAAAATGGTTAATCTCGTACACGAAAAAACGGGAGAGCCTCATAATCAGATCTTTCAGAAGATCGCTGCCATTATTTAGCGCGTTTGTTTTTCTAACACGCACTCAGTTGGTTTAGGCTGAGATCAAAAGAGCTCTGACGCTGAGGTCAGGGCTCTTTTTTGCTTCCTGTTGATTAACTTTCGGAAGCGCTTTTTTATTCCTCATACCCATACTTGCCTTTTATGGCTAATAGAGAGAATTCACTTGGACAACCAGTTAGTCCGTCTGCACAAAAATATATCAAGCGTAGCACCCATTACCACTCCTTGCTCACCTCCATGCGGGATCGAGAAGCTGAGATTCACTTGGGAGGTGGGCAAAAACGCATAGACCGAGAGCACAGCCGGGGGAAGCTTACTGCCCGCGAACGGATAGCCTCTTTGCTAGACGATCCAGATTCGTTTTTCGAACTGGGGCTATTTGCCGGTGATGGGATGTATGAGGAAGAAGGAGGGTGCCCTGCCGCAGGAACAGTCATGGGGCTGGGTAAAGTATGCGGTCGGCTGTGCCTGATCGTGGCCAACGACGCCACCGTCAAGGCAGGAGCCTGGTTTCCAATCACAGCGAAGAAAAACCTGCGGGCCCAGGAGATCGCTCTCGAAAACCACGTGCCCCTTATTTACCTCGTCGATTCTGCCGGGGTTTATCTGCCCATGCAAGATGAAATATTCCCTGACAAGGAGCATTTCGGGCGCATTTTTCGCAACAATGCCATCCTTTCGAGCAAAGGAATTCCGCAGATTGCTGCGATAATGGGTAGCTGCGTCGCCGGGGGGGCTTATCTGCCCATCATGAGCGACGAAGCACTGATCGTTGATGGCACTGGATCGGTTTTTTTGGCAGGCCCTTTCCTGGTAAAAGCAGCCGTGGGCGAGGAAGTTGACAACGAAACACTCGGTGGAGCCACAACACACACCGAGATTTCGGGAGTGACGGACTACAAGATGCCAGATGATGAAACCTGTCTTCGAACGATACGCGAACTTGTCAGCCACCTCGGCGAGCGACCCCAGTCCGGCTTTAGCCGTTCTGCTCCTGCTGCTCCTGAATTTCATGCATCAGAAATCTATGGTTTGATGCCCGAACATGGCGCGTTGCCCTATGATATGCAGGACGTGCTCGCTCGGATTATTGACGCTGAATCTTGGACGGAATACAAGGCGGGATATGGCCAGACGCTCCTCACCGGGTATGCCCGCATCGATGGCTGGAGTGTAGGGATTGTGGCGAATCAACGGCTGATGGTGAAAGCCCAGATGGGCAAAAAAGCCCATTCGAACGAGTTGCAGGCTGGGGGGGTGATTTATTCCGACTCTGCGGATAAGGCTGCCCGGTTTATTATGAACTGTAATCAGAAACGAATCCCACTGGTGTTCTTTCAGGATGTATCCGGGTTTATGGTCGGCTCCCGGGCTGAACATGGGGGCATCATTAAAGACGGCGCAAAGATGGTGAATGCCGTGGCGAACTCGGTCGTACCGAAGTTCACCGTGGTCGTGGGCAATTCGTATGGAGCCGGTAATTACGCCATGTGCGGCCGGGCATACGATCCACGTTTGATGCTGGCATGGCCAACGGCACGTATTGCCGTGATGGGAGGGGCTCAAGCGGCCAAAACCCTCGTCCAGATTCAGGTTTCAAAGCTAAAACGACAGGGAAAAGCGCCTTCAGAGGAAGAACAAGCCGAGCTTCTCCAGACCATTACGGATCGGTATGATGCCCAAACCTCCCCCTACTACGCCGCTGCGCGATTGTGGGTAGACGCAATTATTGACCCGGTTGATACCCGCCAGTGGCTCAGTTTGGGATTGGAAATGGCAAATCATAACCCGGAGGTTCCATCGTTTAATCCCGGAGTTATTCAAACGTAAGGCTCATGCGCAAAGCGTGCAGAGTAACGGACATATTCCTTTGCACAGCGCTCACCCATGTCCATCGAGAATCACTTTAACTTCCAGCTATCTGAACCCAAAGAAACGATTGCGTAGGCAGCATCCATTTCATCTGATCAACAAACGTGCAAGCTGAAGCAGGGTGTTCTGGTTTTGAATGGCTTCCGGACGGGAGAGGAGTAGATGCCTCCGCGAAAGAAATGCCCCGGTATTCGTTGGGGCATTTCCTCGCGAAGGTTTGGATGCTGCCATTCGAGTTGGCAACGCCGGTTCAGCTTGAGGTTTAAAACGCTTTCGTGGAGGATGTAGCTGTAAAGGAATAGTGCTTCATGTCCGTGTTTACAGAAGTGGGGGGGCTTCTTCGATGAAAACCGAAAGGGCACTACACATTTCGAAAACGATGGCATAGCCTAGCGCATCTAACAAAGCACGTTTGCCTACGACCTGCGCTTAGGGTGATGCCTCATGATGTCTTTGACCATCTTCCCGAATTCCTTTCCCCGCTGACGCTCTTCCCACACCCCGGATTCGCGTTGCCTCCGTTCGAGATACGCCAACTCACGACCCATCTTGAAATAGTTTTCAAGGCGGGCAGGGTCGAGGTCGCCCGCAACCACCGCGGCTTGCACCGCACAGCCCGGCTCATGTGCATGTGAGCAATCGGCGAAGCGGCAGTGTTCGGCCAACTCGTCAATATCGCTGAAGCTCTGGTCGAGGCTTTCTCCATCGGTCCAGAGTTGCAATTCACGCATTCCGGGTGTGTCAATAAGAATACCACCATTGGGGATGAGGAATAACTCTCGGTGTGTAGTGGTATGGCGTC
>JAUIDY010000093.1 GCA_030428385.1 Rhodothermia bacterium
TCATAGGGATAAGCGCTTCGTCCTGAACAACGGGTCTGGCCTGAACCAGCCACTTCTTTATTACAAAAATGGCCGCCCTTACAATGAAGATGGAACTCGGTCATTTATGATCGCCCCGCCACGCAGCAGGGGGCAAGGGGTTGATCGCTTCTCGACACGAGGAGAGACATCGCGAAGACGAACCAAAAGCCTACTTACCAACGCCACCGATTGGTCCTCGCTTGCTTAAGAAAAAGCTGGTTCCGCGCGTTCCCACCAAGAAGTGGTTTGGGGTTGCAGCTTAGAGCAAGCAAGATGCCCTCGTCGATGGCTTGGGGCACGACGTTGGAGGGACGTAGCTGCACTACGCGCCGAGGATGCGGGGGCAAAGACGCCGCGAGCGCACGTACGCAGCCCAAGTTCACACATCCAAAACCGCTTCTACGAGGAAGGAGAATCCCCATCCAGCACCTGCCGCAATAAGACGAGCAACGCTTCGGGCGCAAAGGGTTTGGCAACAAAATGGGTGGCCCCGGCGGCCATGACCTCCTCCACCTGGTGATCGGCCCGCCCACTGGTTGCAAGGATGGGAATGGAAACGTTTCGCGCACGCAGCGCCCGGATCAACGCCCGGCCATCCATTTCGGGCATGGAAATATCGGTGATGACGGCGGCTACGGTTTGGGTCTGCCCGGTGAGGGTTTGCAAGGCGTCATTTCCATTAATGGCCGTGACAACCCGATACCGGGCATCCGTCAACATGTCGGCGATAGCGGCCCGCAGGTTCGGTTCATCGTCAACGAGTAGAATTAGTTCGCCCTGGCCTTCATGCCCCTTTTCCTCGGAATCAGCAACCACCGGGGCCCTTTCCTTTTCGGTTTGGGGGAGATAGAGATGAAACACCGTCCCCGCTCCCACCTCACTATGCACGCTGACAAAGCCGCCATGGCTTTTTACGATGCTGTAAACGGTAGAAAGCCCCAGGCCCGTCCCTTTGCCTATGTCTTTGGTCGTAAAGAAGGGCTCAAAAATATTATCGACTACATCGGGCGGGATGCCAACGCCGGTGTCTCGTACACTGATGCGCACATAGTTGCCCACAGCGGCTTCGAGGTTTCTGCGCGCGTCCTCCTCTGTAATGGTGATGTTGGCCGCCTCTAAAGAAAGGGTTCCGCCTTCGGGCATCGCATCCCGGGCGTTTACGCTGAGGTTGAGAAGCACCTGTTGCAGTTGCGTCGCATCGCCCAGGATTACGCCGAGGTCATCCGCCACGGCATAAAGAATCTCGATGTTTGGTGGAAAGGTTTCGCGGGTGATTTGCTCCACCTCGTCGATAACGTCGGATGGGGCCATCACCACCTGTTCGCCTTCTACACCGCGCGCAAACGCCAGCACCTGCTTCACCATGTTCGATCCCCGCTGGGCACTCTGTTGCATCATTTGCAAGGTGCGGGCGGCGCGCTCGTCTTCTCCAAATCGTTGCTGCATCACCCGCACGCCCAGGGAGATGGGAACGAGCAGGTTGCCCAAGTCATGCGCAATCCCCCCCACAAGCCGCCCGATCGACTCCATACGTTGCAGGCGTAAAAACTGGGAATGCAGGGCCCTTTGCTCCGTCACATCGGTGTTGAGCACCAGAATGGTTGTGGGATGCCCCTGTTCGTCATGCACCAGCGTCCAGCGGCTTTCCACGATTTTGTCCGGCCCGGTCCGGGTGCGCAGGTGCAACTCGCCGCTCCACTCACCTCGCTCTCGCACCGCCTGAAGGACAGCATCAAGCGTTCCTGCCGCCTCTTCGTACAGCAAGTCGCCGATGCCTTGCTGCTGAATTTCGGCAATGGTCCAGCCCGTCATGGCGGCCGCCCGTTGGTTCCAGTAACTCACCCGACCGTCGAGGTTACATGCCATCACCGCGTCATTTGCTTTTTCCAGCAACGTGGCCTGTTCCCGCAGCCGTGCCTTCCGGGCCCGCAGTTGGTCTTCCACCCGGCGTCGTTCCAGCGTATACCGCACAGCCCGCTCCAACCCGTCGGCATCCACTTGCCCTTTCACCATATAGTCGGCGGCACCCGAAGCCATCGCTTCCAGGTCGATGCGGTGGTCACCCTGCCCCGTCAGCAAAATAATGGGCGTGGGGCTGGCAGCCCCGCCTGCTTGTTTCAACAATTCAAGACCCGTATGCGGCCCCAATTGATAATCCACCAGGGCCACATCGTGCATCTTTTCCCGCACCGCGTCTAGCCCTTCCTCGAAGGTAGCCACCCACGTGACCTGCGGATCGATCGCCAGGGCTTTTTGAAGCAGGCGCTGTGTGATGAGAACATCATCGGCATCGTCTTCGACGAGTAGAACCTGGACAACAGGCCGTGTGAGCGTATCGGGCATAGCTATCACCGCCCCGCCTCTCCGGGCAAACGGACCAACTGAAACCAGAAATTGTCCAGCACCGTCATGGCTTGTACTAGGTCATCGAACGTGACGGGCTTGGTGACAAACGCATTAACGCCCAGGTCATAACTCTCCACAATGTCTTGCTCGGCGTGTGAGGTAGTAAGCACCACCACCGGAATCCGCCGCAACTCGGCATCTGACTTAATCTCTTGTAACGCCTCGCGTCCATCCATCCGGGGCATATTCAGGTCGAGTAAAATAAGCCCCGGACGCGGTGCTGCCCCTTTCTTGGCATACACGCCCTCGCGCCGCAGGTAGGCCATCAATTCCTCTCCGTCCTCTACAAACCGTACTTCATTCGATAAACGGCTTTTTTGCAACGCCCGGATCGTCAGCATCCGATCATCTGGGTCGTCTTCGGCCAGCAAGATGACAACAGGATCACGCACAGTCATCAGGATTTTTGTTCATACGCAGCAACTTGACGCGCGGGCAATGTAATGATAAATGTACTGCCCACCCCCGGCGTACTGGTGCCGGTGATCGTCCCGTTATGTCGCTCGACAATGCGGCGACAAATAGCAAGCCCCATGCCTGTTCCGGCGTACTGGTCGCGGCGGTGCAACCGTTGGAACGGGGTAAAAATGCGATCCAGGTATTTCTCATCGAAGCCAATCCCGTTGTCACCCACCCGCAGTTCCCAAGCGTCTTGCCCAGCAACCAACGCATCAGGTACCCGCGTGGCCGACACCGATATCACCGGGCGCACCCCTTCACGGGCAAACTTGAGTGCGTTGCTGATCAGGTTTTGCAGCAACTGCCGTATCTGGCGCTCATCCGCCTCGATGGTGGGTAAGGGCCCGCGGTCCAACGTGCCTTCGACCTCACAAATATGGACCTCCACATCCGTGATGACCTCATTCAGGGCGTCGTTGAGATTAACGTCGCTGAAGGGGCGCCCTTTGGTGGCAATACGGGAATACGACAACAGGTCGTTGATGAGCCGCGACATGCGCTGCGCGGCATCTTCCATGCGTTCGAGGTAATGCTGCCCAACCTCATCTACTACCGTCCCATAATCTTCTCGGAGCAAATCGGCAAACGCTTGCACCTTTCGGAGCGGCTCTTGCAGGTCGTGGGAGGCAATGTAGGCAAAGTCTTGCAACTCCCGGTTGCGTTGCTCCAGCACCTGGTTCATGCGTTTAAGCTTGGTCTCAGCGGTATAATGGGTGGTGATATCGCGGAACGTCACCACAAACCCGTCGCCCAGCTTCACGGCAGTGATGCTAAACCAGGCCGAGATGCTATCATCGTCGTAGGCGAACTCGGCGACATACGGCACGCCAGTTTCCACCACCGCTACGTACGCGTCAAACAGACCCGTCCGTTTGTTACCCGGCATCTGCTCCAGCATCCGCTTTCCAAGCAGGTCGGCGGCGGCATACCCTGTGATCTCTTCTGATTTGGGATTTACGACGAGCCAGGTAAAATCGACGATGGCCCCATTCGCATCCCGGACGCATTCAAACGCCATGATGCCATCCAGCGAGCTATCCAGCACCCCTTTCAGCAACGCTTCCGATGCTTTGAGCTCTTGGCTCGCAACAGGCGAGATGGCCTCCGAAAGATCGGAATGCGCTGATGCACTATGGCGTTTTTTATGATCCATGGCGCCAAAATAGGCACCGCCCAGCCCCAACCCAAACCTAGAACAGAAATGTTACTTATGTTCCGGTTTCGGCCTCGAAACGCCGCTTCATCTCGACAAGGCTATCGCCGCCAAACTTCTCGATCAGAGCGTTGGCGATGGTAAAGGCCACCGTGGCCTCGGCAACGGTGGAGGCTGCCGGGACGCTGGTAACATCGCTGCGCTCGTAGCGGGTGGGCTGCGCTTCGCCCGACGCAATATCGACGGTGCCGAGCGGCTTGATGAGGGTGGGGATGGGCTTCATGTAGCCCCGCACCACAATGGGCATCCCGGTAGACATGCCGCCTTCGATGCCGCCTGCGTTGTTCGTTTCGCGCCGGTACACGTAATCTGCTTTGTAAATCGGATCATGCACCTGTGATCCGGGCCGCATCGCCCCGCCGATGCCATCGCCTACTTCCACAGCTTTCTGGGCCTGAATGGAAAGAATGGCCTGGGCGAGTTGCCCATCGAGCTTGCGATCCCACTGTACATAAGAACCCAGCCCCGGCGGCACGCCCGTCACAATCACTTCGTAGATGCCCCCCAGTGAATCGCCCTGCTGCTTGGCTTCCTTGATATGGTCGATGCAGCGCGCCGTGAGGTCGTCGTCCAGCATCCGCACCTCGCTGGCGTCGGCGGCCTGATACACCGCCTTGGGTCCGCCTTCGTCGAGCAGGGCTTGCACCCGTGCCTCCCAGGATTGAGGCGATTCGTAGCCCACACGCCCAATTTGCACGACATGGCTGCCGACGGCAATACCAAACTGGGCGAGCAGTTGCCGTGCGACCGAGCAACAGGCCACCCGCATGGCGGTCTCGCGGGCGCTGGAACGGTCGATTACGGGGCGGATGTCGTCAAAGCCGTATTTCTGCGTGCCCACCAGATCCGCATGACCGGGCCGGGGCAGTGTCACCTTTTCCACGCCCTCGCTGCTGCCTTCCACGGCCATCACGGTGGGCCAGCCGGAGCGGTCTTTGGTATACGCCGCGTTATCGAGGCGCAGCGCGATGGGGCTCCCCATGGTCTCTGAAAACCGAACGCCGGAATAGATATGTACCTGATCGCGCTCGAACTTGGCACGCCCGCCCCGACCAAAGCCAAGCCAACGCCGGGCGAGGTGCTCGTTCAGGTCCGCGGCCGTGAGCGGCACACCCGCAGGCATGCCTTCTACAATGCCAACCAGGGCCTCGCCATGCGATTCACCGGCGGTGAGGTACCGAATCATAAGTGTCCTTCCTATCCAATACAACGGGGGGCAACAGCCTGCCAAGATAGGAAGAAATCCGCCCCAGGACTGATCTCAGGGCGCAGGAACCTCGATTTCATAGAATGCTACCAAACCGTTGCGCTGCCGCACCCGGAAAAGCACAGCTTCCTCGGCATCTTTCACATAGGCGAGTTGCTCCACCAGGTCTTCCACGGTGGCGATCACCTGATCGCCTATTGTTTCTACCACCACGTCGCGGGGCAACCCGGCGATGGCGGCGGCTGAGCGCCGCTGCACATAGGCGACATAGACACCCTCCTGGGCGCTGAAGGCACTGCGGTCGAGCCGGTTCAGTTCACGCACGCCGAGGCCCCATTCGCTGAGTTCAAAGACCTCTTCGGTGGGGTTCCGGGGCGCAGAAAATAGTTCGCGTTCGGCTTCATTTTCTTGCATCCACGCCTGAAACGCGGGCGCATCCCGCCCCATCAACTCGACCTGCAAAAAGCGCCGGTCTCCCTCACGCCATACTTCCACGTTGACCTGTTCGCCCGGACGACGCTGGGCAATGATACGCTGCAGTTCATTGGGTGCATTCACCCCTTCGCCATCGATGGAGAGGATCACGTCGCCGCTGCGCATCCCGGCTTCATAAGCAGCACCGCTGCTATGGGCTTCATGAATATACACGCCGCCGATCTCCGCCAGCCCCAGTTGTTGGGCCGCCCGCGCCGTGATGGGCAACATCTCCACACCCAACATGCCCCGCTGCACCTCGCCGTACGCGATCAAGTCCGTCGCCACCCGCTCCATCAGGTTCACCGGCACCGCAAAGCCATAGCCTTCATACGAACCCGTCTCTGTGGCGATGGCCGTGTTGATCCCCACGAGTTCGCCTTGCAGGTTGACGAGCGCACCGCCCGAATTACCCGGGTTAATCGCAGCGTCGGTCTGAATAAAATCCTCAATCCGGAAGCTGTGTTCGATGATGTCCACCTGCCGTCCCAACGCGCTCACAATGCCCGCCGTGACGGTGGAAGTTAACCGAAACGGATTGCCTACGGCCAATACCCATTCGCCTACGCCCAACTGGTCGGAATCGCCCAGCGCTACAACCGGGATGGCTTCGCCGTTGGTTTCGAGTTGCAGCACCGCCAGGTCGGTAGAAGGGTCGGTGCCTACCACTTCCGCCTCAAATTGGCGGCGGTCTTCCAGCGTCACCTGAATCTCCGTGGCACCGCTGATGACATGGTTGTTCGTGATCACATAGCCGTCGTCGCTAATAATAACCCCGCTGCCCACACTCTGGCGCGGCATGTCGCGGAAAAAGCGCCGGTGCGGATCGTCTTCTTCAAGGTTGGGCAGCCACTCCCGAGCGGGCGGGCCTTCCACCTGGATATACACCACGGCAGGCGTAATCCGCTCAGCTACCTGCTTAAACATGCTGTTGAGCGCCAGCAGGTCAGGCACCACCACGGGCGCCTCCACCACGTCGCGGTCGGTTTCGCCGGGCTCAGCATGCGGTACCGAGACGGGCACGACGGGCTCACGGGCACCTAATTGGACCTGTTCGGCGATACGCGACGTGGGACTGTTGGTACTAACAGCACGCCCGTCCAGCACAGCCAACATGGCCAGAATCCCGGTTAACAAACCTACCAGTACCAGGCCAATGCCGATGAGTACTATCGAACTGCGCGAAAGACGCCGGTTTTGCATAAGCCCTCGGTCGATCAATCATGTTGCTGATGATGCAACGCCACCCCGTGTTCCAATAGGAAGGGGCATCATACTAAAACAAAGCAATGGAATCAAAACCTGTGGCTTTTGTTGCACGGCCGTTCACTTTCTTTGGTTCATTCGGCCCCTGCGAGAACAAACCGTCGCTCCTTCTTATGCCACACAAAAACAAGATCTTTTCCGTGCCCTTAGTTTAGACATCGAACCTCCCCCGCCAAACTTTAGGAGCCACGACCGAAATGTCATTCCCTCTTGCCGGAGCATGAAAGCGGGGCAATCCTGTTTAATGCCTGCCGCCACCGCCCATGTATGCTATGCGGTCATGCCCACTTCTTCCTCCACCGATTCGCCGTAGTTTTGCGGAAGCCGGACGGTAAAGATGCTGCCTGCTCCTTTGGTGCTTTCCACGTCGATCTCTCCCCCCATCAGGTTTACCAGATGCGAGGTAATGGCCAACCCGAGCCCACTGCCCTCATGCGAACGGCCAAACCCGGTGGATTCCTGCTGAAACTCAACGAACAACTCCGGCATGAATGCCTCGCTGATGCCCACGCCCGTATCGAGCACCTGCACCACCACCATCGCGTCTTCGAGTCCCACTTCCACCTCTACCCGGCCTTCTTCGGTGAACTTGATGGCATTCCCGATGATGTTGTACAAAATGCGGTCTAGATAATGCGGGTCGAGGCGTGCATACAAGGGATCATCCTTCACCGTGAGGGTGAAAATGAGGTTTTTCTGCTTCGCCAACGGCGATAACAACCGCACTACATTCACGACCTGCGTATTTACGTTGGTCACTTCGTTGCTCAGTGTTATCATGCCTGCCCGGATACGCGCCAGATCGAGCAGCGAGTTGACGGTGGTCAGCAGGCGTTCCCCGTTCGATGAAATCAGGTCGAGGAATTCGCGGTGCTGCCCCTCGGCTTCGTCGCGCATGATGGAGGTGAAGCCCAGAATCGCTGTCAGCGGCGTGCGGAGTTCGTGCGAGGTGTTGGCCAAGAACTCGTCCTTCAGCCGGTTGGCCTGCAACAGGCTTTCGTTGGCTTCCTGGAGCCGCAGGTTCACTTCCTGCAACCGCTCGTTGACCATACGTTCGCGGGCCAGTTCCTCGGCGTGTTCCTGGGCTTTTCTGCTCTCGGTTACGGCCACCTGATACCGATGCCCCAGCACCAGCGCCGAGATGAGCATGACAAAGTAGAGGCTGAACGCCCACCACGTGCGGTACCACGGCGGCAAGATCCGGAAGTTGAGCACCGCCTCCTCCCCATAAATGCCTTGCCCATTCACCGCCCGCACCCGGAACCGGTAGTTGCCTTCCCGCAGCGACGGATAGGTCTTGCTGGTCTGCGCCGTCCACCCCGACCAATCCTCATCTTTCCCTTCCAGGAAATATTGATACTGCGTCTCTTCTGGCCGGTTATAGGTTGGCGCAGCATACTGAAATTCCAGGGTATTGTCATCGTAGGCGATTCCCTCGCTGGATAACCGCGAGGCCGCCGCCGCTCCCATGCCCCCATACATGGTCCGGCGACTACGCATATCTACCACTTCCCGGATGGCAGCCTGATACGGCGCATTGTATGTTTTCTCGATGTGGGCATCGTATCGGATCAGTTCGTTGCCATGCCCGATCCAAGCAACCCCATCCGGCTCCACGTAAATTTGCGGAAACAGGTGCAGGTCGAATTGCAAGGCGGGTGGCGACTCAAAGTCGTAGGAACCATCGGCTTGCAACCGCCCGATGTGAACCCCATCAGGACGCGCCACCCACAAATCCCCGGCGGCATCCGGCTCAAAAGCCAAGATGGAATCGGCGGCGCTGCTTGCCGGGGGCACCAGGGTGGGATCGAGCACAAACTGGTTGCTCGCCTCATTTCCCGCGACGTACCGATAAATGCCAGCACGTGTGGAAACGACAAGGTCGTCTTTTATTTTTTCCAAAAAGGCGGGATGGGCCGGCAAGCCGTTTTCCTCGCCATAGGACTGTATGTTCAGGTGCTCAGAGAACAGGTTTTCCACTCTCGTGACCGTACCATCAATGCTACCCATCCACAGGGTGCCATCCGCTTCCTCGATGATTGACCGCACCTGATTGACATCAACCGCCGCCCGCTCTGACACCCACGCTGGACCTTCTGCATTCACGATTTCAAGCCCGTCGTAGGTCCCCAAATAACGTTGGTGCGGCGTTCCTTGGAGAGCAACCAATACAAAACCAGCCTTATCCGAAACGCGACGCACCTGATTCCCCTGAATCCTATATATGCCACCTTCAGAAGTAACGTAGAGTTGGTTCTCTATTACCGAAAACGACCAGGTTTGTGGTACATCTGGGATTCGCATAAACCGGGTCCGCCTTTCTCGGTTGGGCATAATCGGTTGATGCTCTAGCACAAACAGGCCCGATCCCGTTGCCACATAAAACGACCCTTCAAAACGGATCATGTCCCGCACACTACCCTCCAATCCCAACTGATGTTCGTAATATGAGAGCTGCGAAGGTACATCTACCCGTAGAATGCCGTGACCATTTAATGCCAGCCACAATCCTCCCTGCTGATCCTCGAAGGCGTGATTAACCATGCTGTCAGGAAAACCTTCTTCCTGATCCAGCACATGAACAACTTTCCCGTCTCTGTTCAGGATAATAACGCCTTGCCCCAGAGTAGTAATGGCAAAAAAAATCATCACCCACCGTTGTCCCGGCATAGACATCCAAGGTGGGTAACAAATCATCTAATTCTGTGACAAATGGACGCACCTCATTATTTCTATATATGTAGAATCCCTCCCATGTACCGATCAGAATGGCCTCTTCATCATAGGGTTCCATCATATAGATGACTTCCCCTGCAAACGCTGCCCCACCTGACACTAATTGAAGCTCATCTCCCACTCTCGTTAACAACCCTTTCCCTTTTTCCCGCATGTAAAAGGTATCTCCCACCACAAAAGCCCATCGAAACAAGTCCTCGGAGTGCCACACCTTCATCGTTTGACCATTCCAGAAGAAGACATGGGTTCGTGTTTGAAAATAGACTCCCTCCTCGGTCGTTAAGGTGCGCCATACATCGGCAAACTCACGATCTTCGGGGTTTACATGGGCAATAAGCGAGCGAAAATGGGTGGTTCCTGTGGAATCCGGGGCTAGATAACCAATATCGCCCCAAGAACCCACATAGACGGTCCCATCAGAGGCTACGTCAAGCGAGCGCACCCAGGCATCGGTAGTCGTTCGGATCAGCCGCCAAGAAACGCCATCGTATTCTAGCACCCCGCTGAGGTTGGCGACATATATTTTCCCATCGGGCGTTTGGGTGATCGCCCAGTTTTGTTGCTGCGCATTATAATCGCGTGGCGTGAAATGCTCATACAGGTACGGCTTACCAGCCTCTTCCACAGGGGGGATGGGCAGTTCTTCTGTTTCTGGCTGAGGCGGAAGAGACAACACCTGCCCCTGTGCGGTGGTCGCACACACGACCAACAAAAGGCATAGCAGGTACAACCGGGTCATGATTCAAGCACGCAAACGAACGAGGGAACCTTAACGCGTGATCTGGAGCCTTTTTGGGGGAAGCCCAGAATGAAGTAAGTAAACCTTTTTTCACTGCATTCTCAACTCAACCAATAACATTCCTTCCTTCTCTGGCGCTCCCCACCTTCCACATTTTTTCATCGTTCAGCAGTATGTCGCCATTGTAATTCGCAAGTGGATACATGACCTTTGGTTAGGTATTTTTCTCTGGCTATATAGGCCTAGCTTCTGCTTGCACCCTATTTGAGCCGCTTTAGAGGCAAATTCGTCTGCTATTCGCCGCATAGAAACTTGTCTACCATTCTGTTAATTCTTGTTAATGAATAGCAAATTTGGCCCATACTAGTACCATAATGATATTTTAAATTTTTATGCTATCTTGTTAAATAACTTGCTATTTCGCCGATATTATAAAGATCTTAGGCGGCGTTGTATCACTTTAATACGACAACGTCTCGTTTAGATACTGCTCCCACCACGAAACTGAACCTGAGGAATTACCATGACGACCTCTACCAACAAGTCACTCTCCACGCCTGTCTTCGCCTTTATCTTCGCCGCCATGCTGCTCATCGCAGGTTGCACCAACACCATTGCAGGCCCCGACGCCTCCGCACAGGATCAGGAAGAAGAAGTCATCGCCCGTCCGTTTACGGGAGAAGAGGCACCTCATACTGGTTCTGGCGAAGGCGATCATAATGGCAACACCGACTAATTACACCTGGTCTACGAACGTGTGATCATTTTTTGCCTACCCACCCATAAGCCCACGCTCGGCGAGGGAGGTGTGCTGGCTTCCGGCAATAATCAGATGATCATGTACGGGGATGCCCATCAGCGTTCCCGCCTCCACCAACTGCCGCGTGATACGGATGTCTTCCCGGCTCGGCTCTGGGTTGCCCGACGGGTGGTTATGGAGACAAATAATCGCCGCCGCGTTGTCTAACACGGCCTGTTTAAACACAGCCCTCGGCTCCACGATGGACGCTGCGAGTCCCCCCTCGCTGACCGTGTAGTCGCCGATAATGACGTTGGCGGTATTCAGTAGTACCACCTTGAAGATTTCGCGCTTCAGGTCGCGCATCAGCGGCCCGTACACCGCTGCGACATCCTCAGGCGAGCACACCTGCACGCGGTCACCGCCGCGCTGCGACTCCACACGGCGTCCGATTTCAAACGCCGCCATCAGTTGCACGGCCTTGGCAGGCCCCACCCCTGTCACGCGCATCAACTGTTTCAGGTCGCGCTGCGACAACTTGTGCAGCGACCCATAGGTGCGCACCAGCGCCCCGCCCAGTTGTACCGCCGACACCGGCCCCTGCTTCGTACGGGTGCCGCTGCCAAAGATGAGCCCAATTAATTCCGCGTCCGACAACGAACCGGGGCCGCGCTGGAGCATTTTTTCGCGGGGCCGGTCGGCCACATGCCACTGGTTAATGGGCACGTGGTATTGAATATCGGGCTCCTGAGCCGGTGGATCTGAGCTGCGCATGAAGAAGCGGGCTGTGGTACAACAACGCTTCTATAGACACGCAAGCGGCGCGAATATAACCTTGGGAGACGGGATGTGGGTTGAGGGAAGGGGGGTCTTCCGGGGGTCTAGCTCGGCACCCGGATCAGTTCATCGAGCAGTTCGTCGTTTGTGGGAATCTGCTGGATGTGCCGAAGCAGCGCCTGCATCGCCTCTATGGGCGGGCGGCTGTTGAGGGCACGGAAGAGCCGGTGGTGCTGCCCCACCTTCTCGCCAAGCAGCAGTTCTTCGTTGCGCGTGCCGCTCTTGCGCAGGTTAACCGCTGGATAGATGCGCTTGTCCGCCATCTGACGATCCAGCACAATCTCGGCGTTGCCGGTGCCTTTGAACTCTTCAAAGATCACCTCATCCATTCGGCTGCCCGTCTCAATCAGCGCTGTGGCGATAATGGTCAGCGAGCCGCCGCCTTCGATGTTGCGGGCTGACCCAAAGATGCGCCGTGGGATTTTCATGGCTCCGGCATCAAGACCGCCCGACATGGTCCGCCCCGACCCTTCGCCCCACAGGTTAAAAGCCCGCCCGAGGCGCGTCAGCGAATCGAGCAGCAGCACCACGTCGCGGCGCATCTCCACAAGCCGCTTGGCATATTCGAGCGCCAGCGTCGAGACCCGCACGTGGCTGTCATCGGCCCGGTCGTTGGACGAGGCGAAGACGCGGGCGCTGGTGGAACGTTTAAAGTCAGTGACTTCCTCCGGGCGTTCGTCTACCAATAGCGCGACCAGTTCCACCTCGGGGTGGTTCTTGGAAATCCCCGCGGCCATCTCTTTGAGCATGATGGTTTTGCCCGTGCGCGGCGGCGCCACAATAAGGGCCCGCTGCCCTTTGCCAATGGGCGAGGCCAGGTCCACCACCCGCATGTTGAAGTCGCTGGGACCTTTGACAAAGTCCAGCTTTTCATCCGGGTAAACGATTTGTCCGCTTTCAAACGGCTTCATCCGCTTCCACACGTTGGGGTCCAGCCCCATCACCTTCTCTACCCGGTGAACTTGCATATCGCCCTTGCGCCCCGGCCGCAACGTACCGTCGAGCAGAACGCCATCGCGGAGGTTAAATCGTTTGATGAGCGGGGGCGGACAAAAAGGGTCGTTATCTCCTTTAGGAATATCCGTTTGAAAGGCCCGGATAAATCCGAACTTTTTGTCTCCAATAATTTCCAGTAATCCTTGAAAAGGTTGTGTTGCCATACGATTGGGTTGCTAAAATCCGAAAAAAAGCCTCCGCTGCCCTCCTCAGAAACGGACTATTATGGGCACGGTGCTTCTTGCGTACTGATTCCACCTGCAAGCAAGGTAACGGGGGTGCAAAGGGGGTTGCTTACGCCTTGACGACACACACCTGCCTCTACAAAACCACCTGGACCCGGCAAGAAACGGGTGCTATTAACCATAGATCATCTTACCATCAAGTCCATTCCATCCACACAACACACCTGTTCATCCGTTACAAACCACAACTACCATTGCTGCGCATGCGCGGCAGAAAGCCATCAAAAGGCGGGGGCTACTTGGATGATCTTCATCCCATGAACACACAGCGCATCATCAATCAGGTGCGTGCGTGTTATGAACGTGAGGTAAGATAGATGGTTTCAAGGGCGGGATCAAGCCACGCCCTGAGCAGGGCCAAACCACCGGATGAACGTACCCATGGATACTCCCGCTACTCCTTTTTTATTGCTTCCTACCTATCCGGCGCAGTTTGAAAAAGAACTGCGCCACACGCCCCTGGACGTATTGACCCTGATGGCCCAGACCAATGCGGACGCGGTGCAAATTAAGGCACATGGAAAACGTTTGGTGTTGCTCACGGCTCCAGAGCTGGCACATTCCGTATTTGTGACCCATGCGGAGAACGTGACCCCAATGCCCCTTACGCGTTCCATGCAGGCGTTTTGGAAACGAAAAACATGGTTCGCCCGTGCAGACGTTCAGAAAGCAACGGAGTGTTTGAACAAAACCCTCCCTGCCCTTCTCAAAGACGGAGGCGTGCCGCCTCCTATGCCGATACCCTCGGCAACAACACTGGAGGTTACCACCCTGGTGAATGCCTGGACCTTGCAGGCCATGGTCTTGCTCTTTTTCGGTACCACGGCACCCTCCCCCAGGCACCTGCTTTTGTTGGATGAAGCGCTGGCTGTGCTAGAACATGCGGGACCGCTACAGGCACCGTTTCCGTCGCCGATCTCTATGCTGGGGCATCCCCGGCTCCGCAAGGGCCGACGCCAACTTGAAACCCAGATTCAGGCTTTTCTCACAAGGGATTCCCCATCAGGCCAACCATCCGGACTCTGGCACCACTTGGCAGAAGAAGGTGCGCCCGATCTTTGCGTTGCGGTGTTCGTGTTGACCTATGCTATGATTCTCCACACGGCTTCGTTTGCCCTGCTTCTTACTGCCCGGCATGCCAACCTGCAAACACGGCTGCGTGCCGAGATTACGACCCTGCTGGCTACCACTCCGCCAGATGTGGACACGCTGAATCTGCTCCCGTTCACCCGGCGCTGGATCGACGAAACCCTTCGCCTTTTCCCTCCGGTTTGGGGTACGCCCTGGCGGGTTACGGATACGTTCCAGGCAGAGGCGTGGGTCTTCAAAAAAAAGCAGGTCGTGCTTTTTAGCCCCTATTTCCTGCATCGCGACATCCACACCTGGCCCGGTGCCACTGCGTTCGAGCCCGACCGCTTTTCGTCTCCATTACCGCTTTCGGAGATGGCGTATGTACCGTTTGCCCATCTTCCATTGGGCACAGCCTTGGCCCCGCTCATACGCACGATGTCCGCCCTTTTCCTGGCTGCAACGGTGCAACAAACAGTGGTGCATCCTCAAGAGCTCTTGTCATCGGATGCGCATGGTGGCATGGTTTTGCAATCCATGCCCCATCGCCTTTCCATAAAACCATATCCTATCTAAGTGCGCCAAAAGCCATTTGTTACGAAAAGCCATTCCATACGAACAGTTTCGCCAACGAGGGAGAGCGCCTGTACTTCTCATTGGGGGAAATGCATCTTGTCCGTATCCTACCACAGCCTGCGTCCTTCATCGCATCCGGAGAGAAATTATTGTATATTTATCCGTTCAGCGCTTTCTCCACCTCTTGAAATTGGGATACAAGATACCCATTATGCTTGGGAGCTTGCTGAACTATCCTTCTCCTGCCCTTAACCATGCCAGGGCACCGGATGGGTACAAGAACCTGTTCGAAACAAGCAGGCGACATACGGTCCTTTCAGGAGCCATCCAAACCTTATGGCATCGCTTGGCACATCTTTTCTGCTTGCCGCCCTTTAATCCAACTGGCATCCAGCACATACATCCATGAGCAATACCCTTTTCCCAAATGAACGCGCCGTCATCGGCAAGGAAATGGATGGCCTCCGCATCGAGGACGTCCTTGGTAGAGGCGGGATGGGAATTGTGTACCGTGCAGAAGAGTTGATGCTAGGCCGCCAGGTCGCACTCAAGGTGATTGACCCGGAGTTGGTGCGCAACGAGGAGATTCTGCGGCGCTTCCAGGCCGAAGCGCGGGTGCTGGCCCAGCTTTCGCATCCCAACATTGTGTTGGCCTATGCCCTGCGCAAAACAGACCTCGGCCTGTATATCGTGATGGAGTACGTGCAGGGCAAATCCCTCGCCCAGCACCTGCGCGCCCATGGCCCTATGAAGTGGGACGAGGCCCTGCCCTTAATCCGGCAGATGCTTTCTGGTTTTGCCTATGCGCATGAACACGGCATTGTCCACCGCGACATCAAGCCCAACAACATCATGCTGACGCCGGAAGGCCAGATCAAAATTATGGACTTTGGGTTGGCAAAAGTGCTCCGGGAAGATGGCGGTGGCATGACCCGAACCATGACGCGCGGCGGTACCCTCTACTACATGTCGCCGGAACAGGTTAAAAGCCTGAAGCATGTGGACCACCGAACCGACTTGTATTCACTGGGGATGACCATTTACCAGATGGTATCGGGCCGGCTGCCGTTTAGTAAGAAAGACAGTGAGTTTACGATTCTAAAAAATATCGTAGAGGCCAATTTCCCGCCGCCGCAGTCTCCCCATGCCGCCCTGCCTCCTCATGTGAGCCAGGCCATCATGAAGTCGCTGGCCAAAACCCCGGAAGAGCGCTTCGCAGATGCCCACGAGATGCTGGCTGCGTTTGAAAATCGCACCCCGCCCAAACCGAAGCCCAAGCCCGAACCCCCGCCGCCCCGCGAGCAAGAAGTCATCGCCGAAACCACGGTGATTTCTACCAGCGCTTTTAAATCGCACCGGCCGCGAACGTTTACCAAGGAACGATCGGTGGAGTTTGTGCCCGAGCGCCGGTCGACGCGGGCCGCGCAGCGCCGCGCCAAAAAACAACGTGAGACCCGCATGTTGTACGCTGCCCTGATCGTAGGGGTGGTGGTCCTGATTGCCCTGGTCATTACGCTGATTATGATGCTGGTCTAACGAACGCGCGCCCCGCATCCTCTTTCATAAATACCGGCCTCTGCTTGTCTACACCGCCCTTTGGCCGATATAGAGGACCGGGGATCTACCCGGCCGATGGTCCAAGTACTTGATCCTTCTGCGCACAACTAGTTACTTTGGAGAGGCATTACGAAACGTTCTGGCTTATTATGCCCGGTGATGAACCCTGCCTTTTCCCAAGTTCCACCCCATTTTAAAGCCTTCCAGCCATGCCGAGGCGTCTTTTTTTAGCCCCCACGCTGTGCCTTGCTCTCCTCTTGATAGCCACCAGCGGATGTGGCGGGTCCAACCAAACAACAGACACCACCACGAGTGACGGCCTGGTGGTGAGCGGACTGGTGATTTTACCGGACAGCAGCGGCGTCGCCAATGCGTTTGTCCGCACCGAACCACCCAGCGAAAACCTCGCTACGGATGAACAGGGGCGGTTTACCATGACCCGGCTGCCCTCGCCCGGCGAATACACCTTCGTGGCCACCCATCCCGACGCGCAATACGAAGACCTGGAAGGCCGCACCACGGCGGTGGTAGCATTCGGACAGGCGGGGCTGGTCTATATCATCATTGGCAAAACCCAGCGCATGGACCTGTTGGAGACCGGCCAACAGGCCCTGCCCACCCGTAGCCAGGGGAAAAAACGAACAGGCACCCGATGAAACGGTTCGTATCGTTGTTCTTCGGTTTATAAGCGATGTACATCATGAAGGCATCCTCCCTTTTTTCGATCCCTCCGCTCGCGCGAGCAGCCATGCTGCTCTTGCTGAGTAGCACCCTTTTTTCCGCCTGCAGCCGCCACAATGCCTCGTTCGTAATTGAAGAATGCACCGATCAGGATGGCACCGTACTGAATGTGCCCGTCATGATTACGATGGATGGCGTCACCAAAAACTGGAAACCGGGCGAGGCCATCTCCTTCCCGATCAACGTCGAAAGCAACGTAAAAACCGTAAGCGTGCGGGCCCGTGCCGGAGGGCGTTTTGTGTATGCTTCCCAGCCCGCGTTTGACATCACTCCGGGTGAAGACAAGGTGCTTAACCTGCGCTTCTTCCGCACCTACACGGTTACCGTCAACGCGGTGGGACGCAACGGCGGCCCCCTCACTGATGTGGAGGTGTATGCCAACGACCAACGCATCGGCATGACGGATGACAAAGGCTACTTTGTCTGGAACATCGAGGAAGCCACCACCCGCGCCGGTACCAAGTTCGACATCAAGCTGTGGAAGGGCGGCGAAACGGCGGAGACCGACCCGGTAATCATTAGCCAGGGCGTCTTTGAATACAGCGCCGGTGCCCGCCTGGCGCTAGAGGGCGAGCCTGTTGAGATCGTCACGCTACCCCCGGACCCGCCGCAAAACGACCCGCCGCCGGTCACGCGCAACGATCCGCCATCCATCGCACAAAACGATCCGCCGCCGCGCAACGACACGCCGCCGGTTGTGCAAGACGATCCGCCGCCGCAAAATGACCCACCGCCGGTCACGCGTAACGATCCGCCGCCGGTTGTGCAAGACGATCCGCCACCACAAAATGACCCGCCGCCGGTCACACGCAACGATCCGCCACCGGCTCAAACCATCATCCCGGTGGGCGCCACCAAAACCCTGTTTGTAGACACCCAGCCCTCCGGGCAAACGGTGGTGCTGGTGAATGCCAACAATCCCAGCCAGACGCAGCAGGTACAGACGCCGCAGGAAATCCGCCTGCAACCAGGCTACTACACCTGGCAGCTTGCCAGCACCGATTCCTATGTCCCGGCGGTCCCGCCTGGCACCATCGACCTGTTTACCAGGGACGAAGACCGGCTGGTGGTAGCACTCCGCTCCGTCAACGAACTCTCGGCGGTGGAGTTGGGCGATCAGGCCCGCCTGCGGGGGGCCTTGCAAGACGCCATCGATTATTATAGCCGCGTGCCCCGCTCTGATGTGAACGCCTTCAAAGAAGCGCAAAAGAAAATCGGCGAGATCTACTTCCGGGAAATCCAACCGCGCGACTATCAGCAGGCCATCGCTGCGTTCCAGGCGATCCTCGCCCTCGACAACAGCGAATACGCGGCGCATAACAACCTGGCAGCGGTGTATCTTGAAATCGACGCCTATGGACAGGCCGAAGACCACCTCGACCGGGTGCTGGCCCTCAAGCACCGCATTCCCGCCTCGATGCGCGGCGAAATTGAGGCTGAGGTGCGGTACCGCAAAGGCCTGATCAAATACACCCTTTTCGAACGTGAAACCAACCCGGATAATAAGTTCGAGCGGGGCTTGTTGGCCCAGAGTGAACTGCAGCAGTTCCTCACCACCATCCCCTCCGGCAATCAGAGTTTTAACGGAAAACGACAAGACGCCCAAGATCGCATTAACTCCATCGGGCGTTGGATCGATCAAAACCGTCAATAACCTTTATGTCGCTTTTTTTCATGCATTCCCACTGCGACGAAATGCCCATGCGCTGGTCCGCGCCACACCCACCCCGTTATTCCCACCTGTTGCGGATGCTCGTTGTGCTGGGGTGCAGTTGGCTGCTTACCCTTCCCGCCCTGGCCCAACAAGGGTCGGATGCCAGTAGGCTGGTGGGACAGGTTCAGAACCCGTCAATCAGTCCCTCCAACCCGGACCTGATCGCCTTCGAGCGGCTGCTGCGCGACGCTCAGGAGTTGTACCTGTACAACCGCCGTACCGGAGACGTGACGCGGGTGCAGGGCGGCCAGCAAGAAGGCAATTCCGCCTCGGATGCCTCGTTCCTCAGCTTGTTCTCGGACCAGGACGTGAGCAACCTGAGCCGGTATGACGGGCAACTGGTGTGGCGGCCTCGCCTCGATGCGCAGGAGCGGCAGTGGTTTGCGTTTATCAGCAGCGGGAGCGGGGGCGGCTTTGACCTGCACCTTTCCTATGTAGATGCGGCGGGCCGACTTTCTACCGAGCCGCCCATTCATCTCTCGCGTTCGGGCACAGAGCAATTTCCGCAGTGGTCGCCCGATGGGATGCGCCTCGCGTTTGTTTCGGGCAGCGAAAACGGCAGCGACCTGTACTGGGTACCCAATGTGGCCCCGTTCCTCAACCGGGGCAGCCGGGCGTTTGAGCCCCAGCAACTGACGGCCAGCCGCGCCCTGGAGTTTTACCCCGCCTGGTCACCCAACGGCGAATATATTGCGTTTCAGACCCTGACCACCCAGAACGGACGCGAAAACTGGGGCATCAGCCTGGTCTCGACGGAGCCGCAGCCGGGCGGCGGCCTGCCCACGCCCATCCCACTTACCGAAGACCTGAGTGCGTTTGATGAATACAAGCCTTCGTGGGCACCAGATGGTCAGCACATCGCCTTTTATGTGTCACAAGGCGATGGTGGCGGGCAGCGCAACAGCAGCCTGCTCCAAGACATTGGCGTACTCGCCCTGGTGCGAACCAGCGGCTCCAACCGTGTGATGGGCCGTTCCCTTTCCGGCTTCTCGCCGCGCCTGGCCCAGAACGTCGTGCCCCACACCGACCGTGGCCCCGCCTGGGTGCCCGCCGCAGGTGGCCTCCAGCTTCTCTACGTCAAGCGCGATGCCCAGGCCGGTTTCCCGATCTTTGCCGCCGACTTTTCCAAATGGCAAAGCCGTCAACCTGACTTTGAGGAAAATTTCTCCGAGCAATTTGGTACCCAGAACCACAAAGAACCCGTGATGGCGTTGTTGCCCGGCACGCTGCGGGTGGTCTTTATCTCGCAGGAGGGCAATGCCAACAAGCTGCAGGTGTTTGACCTGCGCCGCGCGGGGGCACAACCCCAACCCATCATGGTGGAATTGAGCAAAGGCACCGCCGTCCGCCGGTCGCTGCTGCTGCCCGGCATGGGGCAGTTTTACAAAGGACAAAAAGCCAAAGGCGCACTCTTTCTGGTGGGCGAGGTCGCCGCGCTGGGTGCTGCTGCCTTTTTCGTGACCAGCAACCGCAGCAGCGTAAGCGACGCCGAGATGTTTAAAGCCGCTTACGAAGCGGAACTGCGCGGCCTCACTGATCCCAATATCACCGACGCCCAAGCAAAACAGAGTGCCAACTTCCAAAACTGGCAACAGGCCTACGATGATGCCGAGTCGGCGGCCTCCACGGCCCTGATTGCTACCGCCGCCGCCGCTGGCATCTGGGCCCTCAACCTACTCGACAGTTCGGCGGGTTTTCCGCGCGTGGTACGTCGTCCGGCCCGGATGGCCGTCGTCGAAGCCCACGCCCGCCCCATTTTTACGTACGCGCACGGCGCTCCGCAATCAGGCATTCAGTTACGCCTGACCTTTTGATGCAGGCCGATTAATTACGACGCCAATCTCTTCTCTTCGATGATCAGACGCTTCTTTTCCCTGTGTGTCGTCCTTTTGATGACCGCGCTGCTGGCAAGCTGCGAGGACCCGGCCAGTGTGGACCCGAATGACGCCGACGACCTCAGTGCGCTCCGGCCGCGTATCACGAGTAATCACAGCGATCCCATCGCCGTAACCTCGACAAGCATCTGCGTCGAAATCACGGCGACTGACCCTAACAACGAGGCCCTTTCCATTACCATCCAGACGCCTCCAGAGTTGGGCAGCGCCACTTCGAGCACCAGCGGCTGTGCCACTCCGGCGGCCCGGGAGGACGAAACGTCTGCCCCATCACTTACGGGCAAGTTGGCCGACGCCCAAAGCCTTACCGATGACGAACCACCCGCATCTACGACTCCTGCTGGGGCGAGCAAAACCACGCAGGATGACCTCGTGGGATCCATCAGCTATGTGGTACGCCAGGATGTATTTAATGGACAAGACGGGCTGACGTACCTCGTCAGCAATGCCAGCGGCTACGCCATTCAAGGAACCATTGCGTATGCCATCAACCGTGCGGGTGCCGAAGCGCCCGATCCTCCTTCGCTTGTCACCCCGGCCAACAACGCGACTGAAATCACCACCACGCCCACCTTTAGCTGGAGCAACGTCGCCGACGCGGATCGGTACACCCTGCAGGTTGCCACCACCCAAGACTTCTCGTCGGGCGTTTTGATTAACCGGGATGTGACTGGCACCTCGTATACGGTTTCTGCCAACGAAGAACTCAACACCGGAACGACGTATTTCTGGCGGGTCCGCTCCATCAGCGATGACGCTGGCCCGGGCAACTTCTCAGCCGCGCGGTCCTTTGCCACGCGGGCAACCCCGCCGCCGCCCGCTCCGGTCCTGGTCACCCCTGCCGACAATGCCACCGATGTGGCCCTGATGCCAACGTTGATCTGGCAACTGGTGCAATCGGCAGAAAGCTATGACGTACAGGTAGCCCTCGACACGGATGTGGACTTCGGCACGCCGGTCTTTGCCGAAACAAACGTCCCGGCTACCGCCATCGTGGTTTCCACATCGCTGAGCGAAGGCACCACGTACCGCTGGCGGGTCCGCTCCTTCAACACGGCGGGCGGCTCGGGGCCCTATTCTGATCCGCTCCGCTTCACTACCCGTGGCGGCGGTGGCCCGGTCTTCCCCACTGTTTCGATCACGAGTCCTGCCAATGGAGCCAGCTTCGAGGAAGGACAAAACATCGACATCACAGCTACGGCCAGCGACGCCGACGGCACCGTGAGTCAGGTTACCTTCTCGGCCAACGGCAACGTCATCAGCACCGACACCGATGGAAGCGATGGATTTTCGGCTACGCTGGCGGCCCCGAGCGCAGGTTCCTATACCCTCATTGCCGAAGCCACCGACAACGATGGAAATGCCGCCACGTCTGCCCCGATCACCGTCATGGTCGTGGGCAATACGCCACCGACTATCTCCATCACCAGCCCCAGCGATGGTGCTAGTTTCGAAGCTGGTCAAAGCATCAACATTGCCGCAAACGCCACCGATGCCGACGGCAACGTTACGCAGGTGCAGTTCTTTGTGAACGATGCCCTGCTTAGCACCGACATTACGAGCAACGATGGGTTCACGGCGACACTAAACAACCCGGATCCGGGTCAATATATCATTGCGGCCACGGCCATTGATGATGATGGTGCCTCCACCCAGGCCACCACCGTTACCGTGACGGTTAATCCGGCGGGGAATGAGTTGCCCAGCGTCTCCATCACCAGTCCTGCCGATGGAGCCAGCTTTGAAGAAGGGCAAGATATCGCCATCGCGGCTACCGCCACCGACACCGATGGCACCATTGCCCAGGTCGAATTCCTCCGGCAAAGCAATGGGAATACGCAATCGCTCGGTGTAGACACCACGGCACCTTATGAAGCCACGTTCGGCAGCCCGGCCCCGGGTGCCTACACCCTGATCGCGCGCGCGACCGACGACGACGGCGGCACCGCCACCGACATGGTTAATGTGACCGTCACGGACGACTCCGGGAATCCGCCCACCGAGGCACCCGAACTCCGTAGCCCGCCCAATAATACCGTCGTCAGCCTCACCACCGAATTGGATTGGAGTGCCGTGGCCAACGCCACCTCGTATGATGTCCACATCGATACATCGGAAGACAATGTGGACACCGAAAATGCCACCTTCCGCCGGACGGTGACCACGCGCAGCTTCGACATTCCTGCCGGGGTCCTTGAGGAAGGCC
>JAUIDY010000094.1 GCA_030428385.1 Rhodothermia bacterium
CACGGGAATGTGGCTCGTCCGCTCGTCCCCCTTGATGGCCGCACAGAGTTCCAGCCCGTCCATCTCGGGCATCATCACATCGCTCAGGATGAGATCTGGCACGTCGTTTTGCGCCTGCTCCACACCCTGCCGCCCATTCTCGGCCTCGGTCACCGTGACGAGGTCCTCCAGGTGACTGCGGATATACGCCCGCATGTCGGTATTATCTTCTACCACCAACACGACAATTTCTGCTTCACTCGCTTCTTCAGGTGTCGCGTCTCGGCGCATGTCCACGGGGATCGTCAGTGACCCAGTGATAGCTGTCACGGCCCCGTCGCCCGGCGCTTCCGCAGTAACCGCGATTCCTTCGACCTCATCAGGCGGCTCCTCTGTCTCTTCCAGCGCAGGTAAGCACACCGTGAAGGTCGTCCCAAAACCAACCTTGCTCTCCACCGAGATCGTCCCTCCGTGCAGTTCCACCAATTCCTTCACCAGCGCAAGCCCAATACCCGTTCCCTCATGCGTCCGTCGCGTATCGCTTTCTACCTGGTAGAACCGGTCGAAGAGGTGGGGCAGGTGCTGCGCGTCGATGCCCGGCCCGGTGTCTTCCACCTCAATCTGCAGTGCCCCTTCGGGTTTCTGCGACAGGGCGAGCGAAATTTTTCCGCCGGGCTCCGTGAACTTGAAAGCGTTCGATAAGAGGTTGATCACCACCTTCTCGATCTTGTCGCTGTCGTAAACGTGATGCAGAGGCGCATCGGGAAGGAGGGTGGTGAAGGCGATGCGCCTGTTCTGGGCGATGGAATCGAAGAGCGCGGCGAGGCTCCGTAGGTGGGTGGCGAGGTCGTGAGACCGGGCATGCAAGAGCAACGCCCCGGCATCGAGTTTGGAGAGGTCGAGCAACTGGTTGATCAGGCGCAGGAGCCGCCCGCCGTTGCGACGTGCCGTCTCTAGGTGAGGCCGGGCCGCGGGGTCTACCTGATAGCGCCCCGCGAGCAGGTCGTCCAGCGGGCCGAAGGTGAGCGTCAGCGGCGTTCGGAATTCGTGGGAGATGTTGGCCAGGAACCGGCTCTTGAGTTCATTGGCTTGGTGCAACTCGTCATTGGCTTTACGCAGTTCTTCGGCGCGTTCGGCCTCGGCCTGTCGCGCCTTCTCGATGGCCGCTAGCGCTCGCCTCCGCAGCCGCATCCGCCCTACCAGGAGTGCCACGATGATCACCAGCAGGCCCAGCCCACCCAAAAGCAGCGCCACCCGGAGCCGCTGTTGCTGACGGTTGCTCTCCAAGAGTTCGATCCGTTGCTGCTGCTCCCGCGTCCGGTATTGCGCCTGAATCTCAGCGACAACGCCTTGACTCTCAGTGCTGAAGAGCGAGTCGTGCACGGCCTGGTAGGCACGGTACGCCGCCAGCGCCTCGCCGGGCCGCCCTAGTTCCTCCAAGAGGATGGCCTGCTGCTGATAGGCCTCCCGCAGTTTTGGCAACGCCCCCACCGAATCTGCCACGGCAACGGCTCTTGCTGCTTGTTGGGCGGCTTCCTCCAACGCACCTTCCTCCCGATGGGCTTGCGCCTGGCTTAGGAGCACCATCATCACCCCCTCGGCATTGTCGACGGTGGTATAACCCGCCATGGCCCGGTCGAAGAAGATCTGGGCCTCTTCCAGGTTTCCTTGTTTCTGGTGGATGTGGCCGATACTCAGCAGCGAGTTTGCTGCCCGGCGGACATCACCGAGTTCTTCCTTTATTGCGAGGGAACGGGTAAAATAAGATAAGGCATTGTCTAGCTGCCCCTTTAACTCTGCCACAAGGCCCAGGTTATGAAGCCCTGTTGCAATGCTTCCATCGTTTTCTAACTCTTCATTTATTTGCAGCGACCGCTCCAACATTTCCTGCGCGGCATCCAAATTACCGTGGTCTCGATGAATATCTCCGATATTGTTCAGCGCACGGGCGATTCCTATTGGGCTGCCGATGGATTCGCTTATTTCTAAGGAACGGGTGAAGGCAGTAAGGGCAGCATCATAGTCACCCTGTGACTCATACAATATCCCCATGTTGTTCAGGGTGGTGGCAACCCCCTGTGGATTTCCGATTTCTTCCCGAATGCGGAGGGCCTGGCTGAAATGGTCTAGCGCAGCATCATAGTCGCCCCAGCGGCGATAAATGACGCCCATGTTGCTCAGGGTCCTTGCGACGCCGGGCCTGTCGCCTAATTCTTCCTTTAGGACGAGAGAACGGTTTAAATATGATAAGCCTGTTTCATCATCCCCCAGACTCATGTGATAGAGACCGATGTTGTTGAGGGTGGACGCTACGCCCGACCGATCTCCAATTTCTTCCCGAATGCGCAAAGCCTGCTGATAGTGCTCTAGCGCTACTTCGAATTCGCCCTGACGTCGGTAGACGATGCCGATGCTGTTGAGGGAGGAAGCCACGCCTAATCGATCCTCCATCTCTTCCCGAATGCGCAACGCCTGCCGATAGTGCTCTAGCGCAGCATCGTAGTCGCCCATGAGACGATGAACAACGCCCATGCCTTGCAGTGCGTCCCCTTGCCCTGTACCATCACCAAGCTCCCTGAATGCTGCCAACGCCTCGCCATAAAGGGCGAGCGCCTCCTCGTAGTTGCCCAACTCGCGATGCGTCTTCGCCAAGAGGGTCGTGGCGCTGGCTTGCTGCTCTTGCGCACCCAGACCCTCGTACTGGGCCTCGGCCTGCGCGAGTGTTTGTTGGGCCTCTTCAAGCTGCCCTTCGGTGAGCAACACCTGACCCTGGAGGTACAAGGCGTCGGCGGTGACCTGGGGTAACGGACTCGGCAGGGCCTGCAAACGCTCGGCATAGATCCGCGCCGAGTCGATCTGCCCGGCGTAATAGTGGGCAAGCCCTTTGTAGAAGAGCAGGTGGTGTTCCTGGGTGGGGTTGGGGAATTGAAGCAGGAGGGCTTCGCCATCGCGTCCGTAGGCGAGGGCGTCGTTGGGGACGCGGCGGTGGTGTTCTTCCAGACGCTCGATGACCTCCTCCAAGCGCACGGGGTCTTGGTTCTGTGCCCCGGCTGGTGCCACAGAAACGTAGAGCGCAATAAGGCTGAGCAGGATAGGCTTCATGATACACAATGATGCACAGAGGAAGAGGAGGTTGATAAACCTGAAGCCGGATGTGGGTCCACCGCAGCGTGGTGGTAGCCAATATAAAGAGGGGCCTCCGAAGAAGCTCGAACCACTTGGCACCATTCAAGAGCGTACTGAAAAGGACGTGGTCACCTCCTGCCCTCCCTTCCGGACGTTCGGGATGACGCCCTACTAAACCATGCACCTTGGTTTTTCGGATCTGGTATTACGCCTTGGTTATCGAACCACTTCCTCAATGACTTCACGCTCTTCGACTTGGCACTTGTGCTTCCGATGCAGATGCTCTCCCCCTTCCCTAGAACGCTCCAGGCTCACTTAACAAGCGTGACCTGCCGCGTCTCAGCAAAGCGCTCACCCACCACCCGGATGAAGTACAAACCCGACGCATGGTCGCCCGCCTCCCACCTGAACACACGCGACGCGTTCGCCTGCATCCCCCCCCGGTACAGCACCGCCACCATCCGGCCCAACACATCATATACCTCAATCGTCACTTCCTGCTGCTCGCGCACCGACAACTCAAACGACGTCTCCGGGTTGAACGGGTTCGGATACGCCGACGAGAGCGCGTACGACTCCACCATCTCTATCGTCACCTCTACCTCTGGGCTGTAGGCAAACGTACCGTCGTAGTCCACCTGCTTCAAACGGAATACATGACGACCCGCTGCCAACTCATGCACACGGTGGCTGTAGTGCTGCACCTGTGTCGTCGTCCCTTCCCCTTCCGACCACGACAGCGACTGCCACTCGCCCTGCGTCGTCTCGCCCACACGGCGATGCTCTACCTCAAAACCCGCGTTGTTCGTCTCCGCCGCCGTCTGCCAACTCAGCACCACCGACGACCCGTCCGCCAACACCTCAAACGAGACCAACTCGACAGGCAAGAGCGCATCAAGCCCACCACCGAGCACCACCTCGTAGCGGTCCACCTCCGCGTTCGTGCTCTGGTACAGCTGCGACAGCGTCAGGTCGTTGAAGACCAGGTTCGACGTCTGCGTCGCGTCGGCGATCACCATGCACACCTGGAGCAACACATCGGGCGTGACGGAGGAGACCTCCGAGCCTGCTGACGGGGCGGTGGGGAAGTTCCACTCGGTGTAGATCGACAGGCGCGAGGGGGTGTTGTCGGCGATGACGAGGGGTCCGTAGAAGTCTTGGTTGAGCGGCGGTCCGGTGTTGAAGTCGATGAAGGTACCGACCGAGGCGGTGACGGCCCCGGCGGCGGCGATGTTGGCCCCGAAGCCGAGGGTGTTGTAGTCGACGTAGACTTGGGTGTCACCGAGCCGGGTGGCGGGTTGGTCGGCGAGCAGGGTGATGTCGAAGGTGAAGGCGGTGGTTCCGGCGGGTTGTCCGGCGAGGCAGTCGGCCTGGGCGAGGTCGGAGGTGATGAGTTGGTTGTCGAAGTTGACGGTGAAGCCGGGGTTTTGGGCGTGTGCGCGGTGCGCGGTGCTGAGGGTGTGTATCAGCATCAGGGCAAGGAAGCAGGCCAGGGGGCGCAGGAAGGAGGAAGCCATCATGATATCGGGGGTTGCGGTGTCGGAGAAGAAGTCAGGATGTTGGAGGAGGCAACGGCGCGGGGCTGCTGCACGGGGTTCGCTGGGGCCTATTGCGATTTGACGAGCAGGCGTCGGGAGGCCGGAAGCGGTGTGGTGGCGGTGTCTGTTTTGGCGGCCGGTGCCGGGGGGCTTGCCGGAGGCACCTGGGTTCCGAGCCCGACGTTTTTGGTGAAGTAGGCGTTTTTGTCGGAGGCCTGCACCTCGCCGTTGAGGTCGAAGTCAGCCTCGTGGTAACCGCTGAGTCCGACCTGGGCGGTGAAGTAGTTGTTTTTGTCGGAGGCCTGTACCTGTCCGTTGGCGTCGGCGTCGGCGGCGGTGAGGGCGAAGGGTCCGGATCCATCGCCGGCAAGGTCTTGCATGGCGTTGGTGCCGTAGGCCTGGGCTTGGCTGGCGGTGAAGTCGTAGGAGCATTCACTGCCCGTGCAGTCCACGGGAGTGGCGCTCATGACGGGCAGGTGGTTGCGGTGGCCCACGACGATGTAATAGAACCCAGGTTCGGGTTCCTCGAATAAGCCGTACACAAAGCCCTCGCTTAAGAGGAGACCGGGAGCTTGATAGGCGACGGTGCTTTCGTCGGAGCGCAGTTCGAGCCAGACCCAATCGACCACCTCTTGGCCTTCGGGAGTGGTGAAGAAATCAGGATCGATGGTCTCGCTGCCAAAGTAGGGATCGGTCTCGGGCAGCACCTCGGAGAGGTCCGTGTTCATGTCAGTGCCATTCCACGGGCCTTCGAGCCAGAGATTTACCGCAACCTCGAACTCCTCTTGCTCACCCGAAACGATGATGGGGGCCGAGAACTCGCTGGTGTTGCCGTTGGCGTCGATGGCCGTCGCCACAAGCACGTTGCCGGGGCTTACGTTGGTGATCTGTGGAACTCTGAATCGAGCAACCTGCTGGGCGTTTTGAATGATGTAATTATCAGCAATGAGAAAGGTCTGTCCTTCTTCACCATCGGCATCAGCCAGGAAGAACTCCACGCGGAACGGATACGCCGCGTTGTTCGTGGCCGTATCGATACGATAACTCACATTGAGGCCAGGGTTTTCTGCTTCCGCAGCGAGAATGACCGGGGTGTTTTGCAGGTTGTTCGGGCCGGTGTCGGAGTCGTCGGTGTCGTTCGCCGTCACGCCGTTGGGGTCCTCGGTCCCACCTTTCAGATCAATGCCCAGCCCTCCGTTTTCGAAGAAGCGATTGCCTTGCACCGTATTGCCAAGGCTGCTTGCATCACCCGCCATTAATACGCCGTCGCGGGTGTTGAAGGCAATGGTGTTGCCTTCCACCTCATCGAGATTCCCATCGGCATCGCTGCCCACGCGGTTGGCAACGCCAAGGGTGATCAACACCCCATACTCATTGCCGAGTGCGTTTGTACCGCTCGCGTCGGTGCCGATCAAGTTGCCCGCTACCACGTTTCCCGTCGTGATCCCAAGTTGGACGCCGGTGTTGTTACCACTGATAAGGTTGCCCTCGGCCGTGTCACTCGTACCATCTGCATTGGTGCCAATACGGTTGTTTGAGGCCCCATTTATGATGTTAATGCCTCTCCTATTTCCGAGGGCAAGGGTGCCGCTCTTGTCCGTGCCGATGTAGTTTCCGGCCACCACGTTACCCACCACCGCTGTGCTTGACCCTGTTTTATATAAGCCGTCAGCCATCGTTATGCCCGTTAAAAGGTTGCCGCTGATGAGGTTGCCCTCAAAGGCATCGTCCACGCCGTCGCCATCCGTCCCTACTACGTTGTTCGAAGCATCAACTAGTAAGGCCACGCCATGGTCATTGGCAAGGATGCTTGTGCCATCCTCATTCAGGCCGATGGTGTTACACTGGATGGAATTATTACTCCCATAGATGCGAATGGCAGCCTGGTTGATGTATTTGAAGCTGCGAATGTTGAGGCCGCGTATCACCGAGCCGTCGGAACCTGCCTCGAGCGTAAGGCCATCTGCGTCGCCTCCAATGCTCCCGCCGTCAAGGACGATGGCGTAGGCCGGTCGGTCGGGGATGACGCTTGTGCAGACGGCCTCATTGCCCGGCTGCGTCGATCCGTCAATGACGACCGGTGAGGTGATCGTCGGGAGTTCCGTTGCCGGTGCGATGACGTGGGGCGCGGTCCCAGCGATGTTAAAGAGGATATCCGTGCTGCCGTTGACGGCATTGGCCTCCTCGATGGCAGCCCGCAGCGTGCAATCCCCCAACGCCGTCTCGCAATTCCCGTCGCCGGGGCTGGCGTCGGCCTCGTCCGTCGTCGTGTTTACTGTGAACATCGGAGTCGCTACGGTCATGGAAGCGGAGAACTCGCTCGTGTTGCCGTCGGCATCGGTGGCCGTGGTGACAAGCACATCGCCCAAAGACACGGCCACCGCAGGCGTAAACGAGGCCGTGACCTGCTGCTGGGCATCGTCCTGCGCGTACTCGACCGCGCCGAGGAAGGTCTGGCCTTCGCTGCTGTCGGCATCGGCCAGGAAGAACTCGATGCGGAGCGGGTAGGTCGCGTTCGTGGGGTCGGTATCCACAAGATAGGTCAGGATGAGGTTGTTGCCGGGAATAAACGCCGAGGCGATCTCGGGGTGATTCTGTCCCCGGTTGGCCGTCTCGTCGTCGTCGTCTGCGTCGTTCACCGTTGTTCCAGACAGGTTGATACCCAGTTTCCCATTGGCGAAGATGGCGTTGCCCAGTATCGCGTTCTCCAACGACGACTTGTGATCGATAGTGACCCCATTGAGCGTGTTGAAGGCGATGGTGTTGGCCTCGGCGTCGTCATTGACCCCGTCGCCGTTGGTGCCGATGCGGTTGCCGTGGGTGTTGTTACGAATACGAACGCCGTGACTACCGTTGCCGAGCGGCAGCATGCCGGTGAGGTCGGTGCCGATGCGGTTGCCTGCCACCACAGAGCCGGTGATATCATTTTGGTATTCAATGCCGCTCCTCGTGTTGCCGCTAATGAGGTTGCTCTCGAAGGCATCGCTTACTCCGTCACCGTTCGTACCCACAAGGACGTCATAACTGACGTCCAGGCCCTCGAGTCTATTTGGCAGAGCCGTGGTGCCGCTCTTGTCCGTGCCAATGAAATTGCCCGCCACCACGGCATCTCTAAATGTACTTACTCCAAGATTTTCGTTGCCGCTGATGAGGTTACCCTCAAAGGCGTCGCCCACGCCATCGCCATCGGTCCCAACAATATTGAATCGCGCTCCGCTATCCATAGAGATGCCGTTTTCTCCGTTGGCCGCTGCGGTCGTGCCGATCGCGTTGGTGCCGATGAAAGAACACTGCACCAAACTTCTTTGGCTGAAGAACATGTAGATACCGTTCCCATCGAAGTTGCGGATGTTGAGACCGCGAATGACCGAGTTATCAGAGCCTCCGAGGAGTTTGAGACCGTCAACGCCCGCTCCAGCAATGGTACCGTTGAGGACGATGCGGTAGGCCGGGCGGTTGGGAATCGCCGTCGTACAGACACCCGCATTGCCCGGCTGCGTAGATCCGTCGATGGTGACCGTCTCGGTGATCGGCGGGAGCGCGCTCGGGGGCAGGAGCACATGCGGCCCGGTCCCACCGATGCTAAAGTGGATCACGTCGGTCCCGGGGAGGGCATTGGCTTCCTCGATGGCAGCCCGCAGCGAGCAATTGCCTACTCCTGTCAGACACACACCGTCGCCGGGGGCCGTGTCAGCGCCGTCGCCCGTCACATTCACGGTGAAGGTCGTCTGTGCCGTAACGGGCAGGACAAGCCCGAAGGAAAGAAGTAAGCATGCAAGGAGGAGGAGCCGAGCTAAGGATTTCATCGCTTTAGGGATTTGGTCGTCGAGGGCTTCAAAACGAGCGGCAGCACTAGTGCGCGTCCTCATCAGGAGCGAGTGGTGCGGGTGGATCTGGCACCCGCGAGAGCATGGATCGCAGTGCCTCCACCTCTAGGCGCGCAGCCTCTGTGAGGACTTGAACCGAGCGCCTGTCTTGGTTAGAAGCAGGCGTCGTATTAAGCGCCGGGTCTTGAGAAACGGGGGGCTGGGTTTTGCGCACGCCGCGTACCGGATTCGGGTTAGCAGAAGAGAGATCGGCATCGGGTAGCAGTCCCGATGCGTGTTGCTAACAGGGTAGGGCGCGGTAGCTATCGAGGTGTCTCAACGTGCGCTTCATTCGTCTCAATGCGCACTTCATTCGTCCCAACGGGCACTTCATTCGTCTCAAAACCCCCAAAACGACAAAAAAAGGCTTCCCCGGTGACCTGCTTGCCGGAGAAGCCGAGGCCCGTGCTGCGACGGGTCTTCAGATGTGCTGTCCTGTTGTTTACTCAGGCACCGTGTACTCCGAGGGCAAAACGCCGTAGGTGTCTCGGAAGGCCTTCGAGAATGATGTTGAACTCCGGAAGCCAACCTGGTAGGAGACCTCTTTGACCGTCAGATCGTTTTGCTGGAGCAGCAAGGCGGCTTGCTCCATACGGCATCGGCGGATCAGCGCAGCCGGGGTTTCCTCCGTTAACGCACCCAGCTTGCGAAATAGTTGGCTGCGGCTCAGCGCCAGTTCTTCGGCCAGGCGCTCTGCGTTGAAGTGCGTGTCCGGCAGGTGCTCGGTAACCACGGCCTGTACCTTCGCCAGAAAAGCCGCCTCGCGGGGGGGCAGCACCTCCACGGTAGATTCCTCTGCGCCTTCTTCCTGCGGTGCTATCGTAGGGGACGCGAAACGCCGCCGGAGCTTCCGCCGCTCGGCGATCAATCCCTGCACCCGCACCCGCAACTCTTCGGCGTTGAACGGCTTCGGCAAATAAGCATCCGCCCCCGACTCGAATCCCGCGATCCGGTGCTCCACCTGCGCCCGTGCCGTCAAGAGCACCACCGGGATGTGGCTCGTCCGCTCGTCCGCCTTCACCGCTGCGCACAACTCCAGCCCGTCCATCTCCGGCATCATCACGTCGCTCAGGATGAGATCCGGCACGTCGGCCTGGGCCTGCTCGACGCCCTGCCGTCCGTTCTCGGCCTCCGTCACCGTGACAAGGTCGTCGAGGTGGCTGCGGATGTAGGCCCGCATGTCGGCGTTGTCTTCTACCACCAGCACCACCGTGGCCGCGTCGCTCGCTTCCTCAGGAGGTGCGTCTGGGCGCACGTCCACGGGGATCGTCAGCGAACCGGTGATGGACGCCGCCACGCCGTCGCCTGGAGGGCTTTCAACGGGAGTTGCCTCCTGCGCCTCGATTTCAGGCACGGCCAGCAGGGGCAGGCAAACCGTGAAGGTCGTCCCAAAGCCCACCCTACTCTCTACCGTGATCGTGCCTTCATGCAGTTCCACCAACTCCTTCACCAGCGACAGCCCGATGCCCGTCCCCTCGTATGTGCGGCGCGTGTCGCTCTCCACCTGATAGAAACGGTCGAAGAGATGCGGCAGGTGTTCCTCGGCGATGCCCGGCCCGGTGTCGGCCACCTCGATCTGCATCATGCCTTCAGGTTCCCGCGTCAGAGCGAGCGAGATTTTGCCATAGGGCGGGGTGAACTTGAAGGCGTTAGAGAGGAGGTTGATCACCACTTTTTCGATCTTGTCGCTGTCGTAGACATGCAGCACCGTGGCCTCCGGCAAGTGGATGGTAAAGGCGATGCGCCGGTCTTGGGCGATGGAATCGAACAGTGTGGCGAGATTGCGCAGGTGGGCCGCGAGGTCATAGGGCTGGGCATGCAGCAGCAGCGCCCCGGCGTCTACCCGCGAGAGGTCGAGCAACTGGTTGATCAGCCGCAGCAGCCGCCCGCCGTTGCGACGCGCCCGCTCAATGTGGGGCAGCGCTTCATCGATGGAGGCGAAGCGCCGGTTGGCGAGGTCGTCGAGCGGGCCGAAGGTGAGCGTGAGCGGCGTGCGAAACTCGTGCGAGATGTTCGCCAGAAAGCGCGACTTCGATTCGTTGGCTTGCTGCAACTCCTCGGCGGTGCGGTGTAATTCGTCGTTGGTTTGGCGTAGTTCTTTCGCGCGTTCCGCCTCCGCCTGCCGCGCCGACTCAATCGCCGCCAGGGCACGCCGCCGCAGCCGCATCCGCCCGACCATCAGCGCCACGATGACCACCAGCAGGCCCAACCCACCCAATAGCAGCACCAGCCACAACCGCTGCTGCCGACGGTTGCTCTCTAGCATTTCAATGCGCTGGCGCTGTTCGCCAGCCCGGTACTCCGCCTGCAACTCGGCAATGACACCCTGGCTTTCGCTGCTGTAGAGCGAGTCGTTCACGGCTTTGAACGCCTGGAAGGCCGTGAGGGCCTTGGCATAGTTGCCCTGGGCTTCAAGGATGGCGGCCTGTTGCTCATACGCTGAGCGCAGCTTCGGAAGCGCCCCCACCGAATCGGCCACCGCCACGGCTCTGGCTGCATGCTGTGCGGCTTCCTCCAACTGTCCTTCCTCCTGATGGGCACGTGCTTGGCTCATGAGCACCATCATCACCCCCTCCGCATTGTCGACCGTGGTATAACCCGCCATGGCCCGGTCGAAAAAGCGCTGGGCTTCCTCCAGGTTTCCTTGTTTCTGGTGGATGTGGCCGATACTGAGCAGCGAGTTGGCCGCCCGGCGGACATCGCCGATCTCTTCTTTGATGGCTATGGAACGGGTGAAGTACGAAAGAGCTTCGTCAAGCTGTCCCTTTAATTCCAGCACAAGGCCAAGGTTATGAAGGCCAATAGCGAGACTGCGGAGGTCTCCCAGTTCTTCTCGTATCCGCAGTGACCGCTCCAGTACATCCTGTGCGGCATCGAGGTCGCCGTGGTCGCGGTGAATGTCGCCGATGTTGCTCAACACATTGGCAATGCCTGCGGGATTGCCGATGGCTTCGTTGATCTCCAAGGACCGGGAAAAGGCGGTGAGGGCGGCGTCATAGTCGCCCATCGATTCATACACGATCCCCATATTGTTGAGGGTCGTAGCGATGCCCCGCTGTTGGCCCCCTTCTTCCCGAATACGAAGGGATCGGCTGTAGTGGTCGAGCGCCGTATCGTAGTCCCCGCGTCGGCGGTAAATGATGCCCATGTTGCTCAAGGCCCGTGCAATACCAGGCCCGTCATCCAGCGCTTCCATGAGGGCCAGCGAGCGGCTCAAATACGATAAGCCCGTTTCGTCATCGCCCCGGTTCATGTGATACAGACCGATGCTGTTGAGGGTGGTGGCTTCGCCCGACCGATCCCCGATTTCTTCCCGTATGCGCAGCGCCCGCTGGTAATGATCCAGCGCCGCGTCGTAGTCGCCCCGACGTCGGTAAACGATGCCGATGCTGTTGAGCGAGGAAGCCACGCCCGACCGATCCCCCAGCTCTTCCCGAATCCGCAGCGCCCGGTTGTAATGGTCCAGCGCCGCATCGAAGTCGCCCACAAGGCGGTGAACAACGCCCATGCCTTGCAGGGCATCCCCTTGCCCTGTAGGTTCACCGAATTCCCTGAAAAACGCCAATGCCTCGGAGTAGAGCGTGAGGGCCGAGTCATAATCTCCCAACTCTCGGTGTGATTTGGCCAAGAGGGTTGTTGCATTGGCTTGCTGTTGGGGGTCGCCCAGCCTTCCATAGTGTTCAACGGCTTGTAGCAAAGCGTGTTGGGCCTCTTCAAGCTGGCCCGATGAAAGCAACACCTGGCCGTGGAGGTAGTGGACATCGGCTGTGTGTTGGGGCAAGGGATTTGGCAGAACTTGAAGGTGCTCTGCATAGGTGCGTGCGGAGTCGATCTGCCCAACGTTAATGTGAGCAAGCCCTTTATAGAAATACAGCCGGTGCTCCAGCGCAGGGTTAGAGAATTCGAGCAGCAGGGATTCGCCTTCTCGACCAAAAGCAAGAGCCTCTTGGGGTGCCGTTCGGTGGAAGTGCGCCAGACGTTCGACCACATGTTCAAGACGTTCCGCTCCTCCTTCTTGTGCCTGAACAGACACCAGCGGGAGGAAAATGGCAATCAGAAATGCGGAAAGGATGCGGTTCATGACGCGCAGGAGAAAACGGCTCAAAACCTGAAGCCTTCGAGGGAGGTATGCTGCCAAACAACAGGTCTTGGACCAATATAAAAAGGCAGAATCCAAGAAGCTCCATCCCGAAAAAACTCCCGTTTCAAGAAACTGACTTTAACAATAATATTAACGAATGGAAATATGAAGCAGGAGGAGGCATCATGAAACGATGCATTCAGGGAATAATTCTGTAACGACTCATTTTTGCCATGCCTGCTGTTTGCCACAGAAGGCAGGTAGAAATACTTTGTTGTCACCTTCGCCTCATCGTACCTTTTCTTTTGTTAACCCATGAGCACATGCACCGCTGCTGGACGTACTCGAAATGGACTACTGTTTTTCCTCATTTTAATTATGGTGCTTGGATGTGAGCCGGAGCGTCAAATCGTCTATCGTCCCGCAAATGTGGCTGATTCTACGCAACTCCTCCGAAGGCAAGAGCGGCAGATAGCCAACACGAATCAGCTATCTGTTTTTCATGACTTTGCGTTTGCTGACCAACGAAGTGCCTCGGGGATTGGCTTTCATCATAAAATTGTGGACGATGCCGGGATTGCTTATAAAATGGTACACTACGATCACGGAAACGGCATCTCCATCGCTGATATTGATAATGATGGCTTTTTGGACATCTATTTTGTCAATCAGGTAGGCGCGAATGAGTTGTGGCGAAATTTGGGTGATGGAACCTTCGAAGACATTACAGCGCGTGCTGGTGTTGGGATAGATTCGGTGGTCTGTGTTTCCTCGGCATTTGCGGACATCGACAACGATGGTGATCAGGATCTCTTTGTAACCGCGGTCCGGGAAGGCAATTTTCTTTTTGAAAACGACGGCACCGGTTCGTTTACGGATATTTCGGAGACAGCGGGCGTGACGTTCGAAGGGCATTCCTCCGGGGCCGTGTTCTTCGATTATAACCGAGACGGGTTGCTTGATCTATTCCTGACAAACGTCGGCCAGTATTCCACGGGCGAGCGGGTTCCAATCAGCGGGCGAACCCGATTCGATGATCAGACAGAGGAATATTATTACTACGTCGGGTTTGCAGACAGCGCCATGGCCCTGCTCATCCCTGAGCGGGATGAGCACAATGTGTTATACCAAAATACCGGAGAAAACCGATTTGTTGATGTAACGAGCCAGATGGGAGTAGCCGGAAGTGGTTGGTCGGGAGACGCGGTTTCGTGGGACGTAAATGAAGATGGCTGGCCCGACTTGTTCGTACTAAATATGAATGGCCACGACGAGTACTACGAGAATGTAGAAGGAGAACGTTTTGAATTAAAAACCCTGGAGCATTTTGGAGGGACTCCATTCGGGTCGATGGGGGTGGCTACCCTCGATTACAACCACGATGACACCATAGACCTGTACCTCACAGATATGCATTCTGATATGTGGGAAACACACCGATATATCAGCCCCGTGCAGGAAAAGGAACGTCCCCGACGGGTGCTCCCCATCCGTCAGCCTGGCGAGGCGCTGAATATTTTTGGAAATGCGCTGTTCAGAAACGATGGTACCGGTAGTTTCACGGACGTAGCACTTGCCACAGGGACAGAGACATATTGGCCGTGGGGCGTTAGCAGTGGAGATTTAAACGCTGATGGGTATGATGATCTTTTCGTTACGGGAAGTATGAACTACCCCTTCCGGTATGGCGTCAATTCGGTCTTGCTCAATAATCGCGGGGTTGAATTTGTGGACAGCGAATTTATCCTAGGCGTCGAACCCAGGGAAAATTATAGGATGGCGAAGCTGTGGTACGAACTAAACTGTGCGCAAGACACACATGAGGTGTGTGAGGAAACAGGTGCCCGGGGAGCGGTAGATGTGTGGGGGGCAGTAGGGTCGCGGACCTCTGCGCTTTTTGATCTCGAAAACGATGGCGATCTTGATATCGTCACGGGTGAATTTAATGATTTCCCGATGGTGTTGGTAAGTAACCTGAGCGATGTGAGACCCAGCCTGAACTACCTCAAAGTGAACCTGCAAGGGGTTGACTCAAACCGTGATGGACTCGGCGCTACCGTACGCCTTGTGGCCGACTCGCTTTCGCTTGTTCAGGTTTATGACGGGAAATCGGGTTATTTGGCACATAGCTCCTATCCGCTCTACTTCGGGCTTGGGGAAATGGGCACCGTCGACCACATCGAAATACGCTGGCCTTCAGGTCACTATCAAATGGTGCCCGGCCCTATCGCTTCCAATCAAATCATCGAGGTGATTGAGGAGCCGTCTACGGAAGAGTGACCCGATGTGGTGAGTACATGAGGTGCAATAAATCGGCAGGCTGTATCTATGGCGTAGCGTTCAATTTGGCGAGGTAGCCCTGGATTTCTACATGGTTCGGTTGCTGTGAAAGCCCGCGTAGCCATGCTTGTTGAGCCGCTTCTCGTTCTCCCATCAGAGCATACAAGATCCCCATATTTTTCCAGACCTCAACCATCTGGGGATTTTGATCCAGGATTTGATGATACGTTTGGATGGCTGCCACGGTGTCCTGTTTCAGAAAATAGAGCGAGGCCAGGTTGTTTTGGAATTCCAGGTTTCCGGGTTCATACGACAGTGCCACTTTGTAGGTATGAATGGCCTCGTCGTATCGCCCTGCGATGCGGAAGGCCGTGGCTAGGGCTGCGTGGGCATATGGATTGTCGGGGTCAGTCGTCAGGCTTTTTTGATAGGCGGTGATGTCGGCCTGGCTTTTCCACAGCTTTTCGGCGACGGTCAGGACTTCGCGGCTTTCTGCCTCACGTCCAAGACGTTGCAAAAGCTGCCCCAGTTTGTAATGCGACTCCGTGTGCCAGGGCCATGCCTCCGTAACGGTCTTTAAGTGGTCGACGGCTTCTTCTTCCCGGTTCGTCCTTGCTAGTAACGAGCCCAGCATATATTCGATATCCATGCTCCCAGGGCTGTGAGCAGCTGCTTGATGCATAAGCACGAGCGCCTGTTCATATTCGCCTTCGTCTTCCAGGAGGCGGGCGTAGGAAAGATACGCGGAAGTAAAACTGCTATCTAACCCGATGGCTTGCTCAAACGCAAAAGCGGCGCTGTCAATCACTCCCAACTCCCGATAAATCCGTCCAATTCCACTCCACGGCAACGGAGCAGGAGCCACCTCCACTTCTTTATAGTAATACGTTAAGGCATCCTGGTAGGCACCACTCCACACGGCGTTGTTGCCCATATTATTCCAGACGCCGGGGAAGTCAGGGTCCCGCGCAATGACTTCCCGATACGCACGTTCCGCTTCGTCCCAACGGAGCGTACGAGAATAAATCAGCCCTTTTAAAAAATGTGGCTCCGCTGCGTGTGGGGTACGTCGTGCCGCACTATCAGCCAGTACCAAGGCGCCGTCGAAATTTTCATTTTCGAGTGCTTGGTTGGCGGTCGAGACCAACTGACGGGTAATCAGGTCCACCTCACGGTCAGCGGCCTGATTTTGACAGCCGATCACCAGTAAAAAACCAACGACAATCGACCAGGTCCAGAAGGGCCGAGAAAAGAGTCTTACCTGCTGCATATCATTCGATTCCTGCGACGAGAGGTTTCTCGATGGTCTCAACTGTTCCGCGTTCTTCCACGAGCAATATGTCTTGTCCCGCCTGGATGGGACCGAAACGTTCAATGGCACCATTCGGCCAGTAGAGGACGAGGGAATCAACCTGGGTGGCGTCACCGAGTCCAAAGGTGGCTACCTGCTCAGAAGCCGAAAGGTAGCTGCCTCCGCTGGTGATGCGTCGTTCCATGCGGGTAGATCCGGCATAGGCCACCAGGCGTGTACCCAATGCACTCCGGTTGCTGGTTTGGCCTTCCACGTGTACACGCAAATAAGCATCGCTGTTAAGATCGTTCCGCCACAGATGAAAGCCACCTGCGTTTTCACATAAGAGAACGTCGAGGTCGCCATCGCGGTCGTAATCCGCGTATGCAGCACCACGAGCGACGAGCGGTTGCTGAAGACCACCCCCGGTAACGGGTGCGATGTCCTCAAAGGTGCCGTCGCCCCGGTTCAAAAAGAGATGGACGGGCTCGGCGTAGGTAAACACCTCTGAGATTTGCTCAATGCCTGGGTTTACGTGGCCGTTTGCGGCGAAAAGATCAAGGTCTCCATCGAGATCAACGTCGAACAGAAAGAGGCCGAACGTAAGGGTGCGCAGGCTGGGACGACCGATTTTAGACGTTGCGGCTCGGTCCACAAAAACGCCATTCCCTTGATGACGCCATACCCCGATCATCTCTTGGGTGAAGTGTCCCACAAATACAGACAGTTCGCCCGTGCTGTCCACCACGCCGACATCCAGGCCCATCCCTGCGCGGGTTTTTCCATTCTCGTCGTAGGCAAGCCCGCTCTCCGTTCCTCGTTCCAGAAAAGTCCCGTCGCCTTGGTTGAGGTAAAGCTGATTGGGGTCGGTATCATTCACCACCAGGATATCGGGCAAGCCATTGTTTTCGATATCGAGTTCAATAACGCCTAAGGCTTTTCCTGTTGCCGATAAAAAACCTGCCTGTTCCGTCCGGTCGGAAAAAGTCCCGTCGCCTTGGTTGAGGTAAAAGCGACCCGGAAGGCCGGTATACGATTGGGGGGTGCAGTAATCCTTAGTTTCGCCGTCGAGGGTGCAAAAGATATCTTCTTCAGGTGACCAGGCGACGTAATTGCCCACATACAGGTCCAGCCACCCATCTCTGTTGGCGTCAAAGAAAAGGGGGGCGCTGCTCCACACGGAATTCCCTGCCACGCCTGCTCCAGAGGCAACTTCGGTAAATTGTGCCTCGTCGTTGCGAAAAAGCAGATTTTCACCGAGCGTAGAAACGAAAAGGTCGTCGTCGCCATCGTTGTCCATATCTGCTACCGCAAAACCAAGGCTGTAGGCATCCACTCCGTTCAGTCCGGCGGCATCACTGATTAACGAAAACGTGCCATCTTGGTTATTTCGGTAAAGCCACACCGCAGGAACGGGGTCTTTTTCGCTGTCGGGCCACACGCCGCCACCTGCTCCAAGGATATCGATCCAGCCATCATTGTCGTAATCCAGAAAGCCGCAGCCCGAGCCCATCGATTCAGGAAACCGCATGTCCCCCTCGGCACCGGTTTCATGTTTGAACGCCGAGAGTCCCGCTGTTGCCGTCACTTCCGTAAACTGTATCGTGGAAGAAGCTTCGGTCGGAGGCAGGGGGGCTGGGGTGTTTTCCGGTGAGGTTGCACAGCCAACCCACCAGAACACAGACAGAGCAAGCCAGAAGGTTTTATCACTCATTGTTGTTCTAGCAGATCAATATAGGCTTGGGCATCAGGATCGGCGGGATTCAGTTGCAAGACCCGTTCCCAGGCGGTACGTGCCGCCTCCGGCTGCCCTGTCATTGCGTAGATGATACCCAGGTTAAGCCAACCAGCAGCAAAAGTGGGGTCTTGCTGTAGCAGGGATTGAAAGCGCTGGAGAGCCTGTGTGGTATCACCGCGCACAATCGCAAGGTTTGCCCAATCGTTGAGTAAGGCGCGATTCTGCGGAGCTTGGGCAAGAGCTGCTGTAAAGGCTTCTTCTGCCCGGTCGAAGTACCCGATTTGCATCATCAAGCGGGCAAGTTCTATCCAGCGCTGGGGGTCGTCGGGATGAACCTCCACAGCACGTTGGGCTAGCAGGGCTTGCTCTTGCAGCTGTTGAATGTCGTCCACCCGGTCAAGGTAAGCCTGCCCTTGCTCTTCTTGCCCGAGCGCCATCAGGGTTCGCCCGAGATTGTACGAAGCTCCTTCGTGCCCGGGCCATTGCTGGACGACGGCAGAAAGCAACAAGGCGGCTTCCTCAAAGCGGCCCGTTTGAAATAGTAAAAAGCCAACTTGATAGGCGTATCCCACCTCTTGAGGATTACCTTCCAGGGCGCGTTGGGCGTGGTGCAATGCTTCAGATAGCTGTCCCTGGTTTTCATACCATTCGCCGAGCCAGGCATGAGCGACTACATTGGTGCTATCAAGCGCTAACGACTGTTGATAGGAAAGATGGGCGCTGTCGGGAATCCCTAGAAGCGCATAAGTCCGGCCAATTTGGGCGGCAATGGCAGCGAGATCAACCGTGGGAGATGTGGAGGACGGCGAAACCGCATCGGAAAGCAGGGCTTGCTCTTTTCGATAAAACGCGAGGGCCTCTCGGTACTGGCGTTGCAAGAAGGCGTTATGCCCCCGATGGTACCACGCCCTACGTAGGGTGGGATCCCATGCGAGCGCCTGTTCGAAGGCGGCTTCTGCCTCGTCAAAACGCTTCAGGCTGGTAAATATCTGTCCTTGGATGAACGGTACAAGGGCTTGCCGGGGGGCGACCAACGCGGTACTATCTGCAAGGGCCAGCGCCCTGTTCCAGTCGCCCTGCGCGTACGCCTGTTGTAGCTGCGTAAGAAGTCCCTGCGCTTGCGGGGAAGGGGCCTCATTGGGGGGCGCTTGCTGGCAACCGGATGCCAATAGGATGAGGCAGCCAATGAGAAGGAAATAGAGACTTAATTGGTAGAAAGGCATGATGATGCTTACTGCGTTCCTGTCCCGGAGTGGGATAACGGGGCCACGGTTTGTACCTCTGGCTCCGTGAGTCCCTCGACAAGGCGGATTTCCTGATTGGTAGAGATGTTGGTAAACACGTCCATACTGCCGCTGGGCCAATACACCAATAACGAGTCAAGGCGTGACGTCTCTCCAAAACCGAAAGTAGCGGCATGTTCTGAATCAGAAAGATAACTACTTCCTGAATGAATGTGTCTCGTTTGACGCCGATTCCTGGTGACAGCTTCCAGGCGGGCACCGAGGGCATCGCGGTTGGAGTCCGTGCCCTGAAGGGCAACACGAAGGAAATGGAGGTCTTCGTGCGCAGCAGGATCGAGTTCATTGCGCCACAGGTGGACGGGGCCGCCGTTTTCCATGAGTAACACGTCGAGGTCGCCATCACGGTCATAGTCGGCGTATGCGGCTCCACGTCCCACGAGTTGTTTAGCGAAGACCTCTCCTTGGAGAGTTGTTGCCGCATCAAAGGATTCATTCTGGTTCTGGATAAAAAGCTGGGCCGGCTGACGGTAGGTAACAGAGGCTTGTATGCGCTCAATATGCTCGACGATATGTCCATTTGAAAGAAACAAATCCAGGTCAGCATCGAGGTCGGCATCAAAGAAAAAGAGGCCAAACGTTAATGATCGAAAAGATGGAGCACCGAGTTGCGTCACCGGGGCCCTGTCCCGGAACAGGTTGTTTCCCATGTATTGGTAAAACCCCACCATCTCTTCAGAGAAATTACCCACAGCAATGGTGGGGCGGGCAGCCTGACCCATGATGGCCGTATCAATGCCCATCCCGGCACGTGCCCGGCCATTTTCATCAAACGCAACACCACTCGCGACCCCCATTTCCCGAAACGTACCATCTCCGTTATTGCAATACAAAAGATCTCGTTCCGTATCGTTCGCCACGACCACATCGGTCCACCCGTCACTATTAAAATCGAGCGCCGCAACGCCCAGCGTTTTGCCGGGGGCATTCACAAAGCCAACTTGTTCAGTCTGATCGGTGAAGGTGCCGTCGCCATTATTGTGATAAAAAAAACCGGGGGTGCCCTCATACTGGTGCGGGGTACAATAATCCTTGGTGGTTCCATCCGAAGTGCACCACTTGTCTGCTTGAGGTGACCAAGGGACATAATTCCCGACATACAGATCCAGCCATCCATCCCGGTCCGCGTCAAAAAAAAGGGCAGCGGTGCTCCAGGTCGTCGGTCCAGCGACGTTTGCTTGTTGCCCAACTTCGGTAAAAAAACCACCCTCATTGCGGAGAAGCAGGTTGGTCTCCAGGGTAGTCAAAAAAACATCTTGGTCCCCGTCGTTGTCGTAGTCGGCCACGGAAACGCCGAATCCATAGGCCACGATAGGAGCGATACCGGCCTCGGCGGTAACGTCATGGAAGGTCCCGTCCTGGTTGTTTTTGTAGAGCCGAAGGGCTGAAATTGTAGAATCTTGTCCCGTCCATGTACCTCCCGCTACCAACAAAATATCCTGCCACCCATCGTTATTGTAATCGATGAACCCACCGCCTGAGCCCAGAGTCTCGGGCATCCATTTTTGTCCTACGGCTCCCGTTGTGTGCCGGTAGTTGCCAAGCCCTGCTTCTCGTTCTACGGAAGAAAAAAAGAGCCCGGGCTGGTCAGAGGGGGCTTCTGAAGGGGGAACGGCATTTTGACATCCCAATCCCACCAGACTAAAAAAGAACACCACCCCGAACCAACGAAGGCGAGTGGTCTGGAAAGGCTCTATTTTGTTGTGGAAAGGCATGTGATACGGTCTAATTCCTTCCGTGATGGGAGGGAGGAGCATGTGGGGAAGGAGATCCCATGTGCGTGCGAAAGGGGATGACATTTTTGTGAACCGGCAAGGCTTCGCCCGCTCCTTCTACAAGGTGATAATAGCGGTTCACTTCGAGATTGGTGTATACCTCGATTGTTTGATCTTGATTAGGCCAGGTGATGCGCAGTTCATCAATACGGGTGGTTTGCCCCAGGCCAATCTCCTGCTGAGGGCTGGACGCGCCAAAGCTACCTCCTGTAGATACCGTTCGAAAAAAACGTATCGATTCGTTGCCTGGACCGGAACCAACAATTTCAATCCGGGCCCCAACCGCTGATCGATTGGAGGAGCGACCCTCAAGTTGTAGGGATACCCAGGCATTGTTTGCAGTGGAGCCAGGGTTTTCAAAAAGGACATTACGGAACCCATCGCCTTCATAGGCTCCCCCGATGGATGCATAAATATCCTGATCCCCATCCTGGTCGAAATCTGCAAATGCGACGGCATGTCCTTTTTGCAGGTGCCCAAAGCGACCGGCGTACGTGACTTCTTCAAACCGCTGGCCTCTCTGGTTGCGAAACATGCGGTTGGGTACCAGCGAACTCAGATCCGGTGCGCCGGTGCCAACATAAATGTCCAAAAAGCCGTCGTTGTCGAGGTCACCAAAGTTACTTCCCATAGCAAAAAGGACCTTCATTAATCCCATTTCTTCGGTGACGTCGGTGAAGGATTCGTCACCATTGTTGCGGTAGAGGCGGGGCATTTCGGTTTCGACAGGGATGCCCAATGCCTCTCGTGCCACATCACCCGCTACTTCGTTGATGCGACGAAGATCGTAGCTTCCGACGAATAAATCCTCCCAGCCGTCATTGTCAAAATCGAAAAACCACGTGGGGAAGCTGAAAAAGGGCTCATGAACCCCGGCTTCAATCTCTTCAAAGTGCCACGTGGATTCGGGATGTGATCCACGGTTCATATATAGGCGATTCGGGCTTCCTATGATGGAGAGGTATAAGTCTGGCAAGCCATCGTTGTTGACGTCTCCCCAGGTCACCCCTTTTACAAAAGCGGTTACGTTCAGGCCAACCCGTTGGGTGACGTCGGTGAATGTCCCGTCGCCGTTGTTTTGATACAGCGTTGAGGGGTGTGAACGGTCTACCATTGAAGGGGAGGTGCTGGCGGTTTGCCACGCACGGAGCCATTGGTCGCTTTCCTCATTCCCCACAAACAGGTCGAGCCAACCGTCCTTGTTGAAGTCAGCCCACGCCGCGGTCTGCGTGGGATGTAAGTCAAGCAGTCTGGCTTCTTCCGTTACATCTTCGAAGGTCCCATCCCCATTGTTTTTAAGTAATGAATTGGGGTGTTGTCCTGCCTCTCCCAGCCAGCCTCCCCGGAGAATTAGGACATCGGGAAAACCATCATTGTTATAGTCAGCGGGCGCAACATTGAGGCCACCGCTTATCATCGATAAACCAGCGGCGTCGGTGTGCTCTTGAAAACCGCCCGTGCTGTCATTAAGAAAAAGGCGGGCCCGGTCGTTTAACCGATGCGCGGTGGTAAAAATATCCAGAAGCCCATCGCCATTGAAATCATCCACCGCAACGCCACCTGAGAGTTCTTCTGCGGAAAAGCCGACTCGGTCTGCAATATTTTTAAAAGGAGGAAAGGAGGATGGAGACGGAGCCTGAAGGCTAGGAATTAGCAAATGGGGCGGAACGCCCTCTGGGTACGTGCCCAGGGTCATGTGCGCCACGTTGAGGAGCCAGCGCGACTGTAAGTCGGTCCGGTATCGTTCGAGCAAGGTCGTGTACACCTCAATAGCTTTTCGCGAACCGGTAGGAAGGGTATGAATCGCGTCTGGCTGGAGCGGAAGAATACATGAGGCAGCCGAATGATTCAGGATGCAGTTTTGTTGTTCGCCCAACCGCAAATAGGCGATTCCCAGGGACTCTAGGAGGGGTTTTCCTGTGGTGGAATACGGGGAGGCATAGTCGGCATCTTTTTGAAGCAGAAGGTACTGTTCGATGGCTGCCTCGGTGAGTCCGCCTTTTAGTA
>JAUIDY010000095.1 GCA_030428385.1 Rhodothermia bacterium
CGGCAACTTTTTCCAACCCCTGAAACCCTGTGCCTTCTCGGGCCCTGTACCTGGCATGGACGCAGACGTGGTAGATACTTCAGGACTTTCCGTTCGCAGAGAGGTTGGAGAGTTGGTGATTCGAAAGCCCTGGATTGGTATGACACGGGGATTCTGGAACGACCGCCAACGATACCTTGATTCTTACTGGAGCCGCTTCGAGAATGTGTGGGTGCACGGCGACTTTGCAGCAATCGATGAGGATGGACTTTGGTACATCCTGGGACGCAGCGACGACACGATCAAAATAGCGGGCAAACGCCTCGGTCCCGCCGAAGTGGAAGCCATCCTGAATGCCCACGAAGCGGTGGCAGAAAGCGCCGCCATTGGCGTCCCCGATCCTGTAAAGGGAGAAACGCTCGTCACCTATGTGGTGCTTAAGTCCACGGTTGATCCGTCTGAACACTTACGCCAGGACTTGATCCGAAACGTAACGGAAGAACTCGGCAAGCCGTTAAAGCCCAAAGCCGTGCTTTTCACCACCGCCCTCCCGAAAACCCGTAACGCCAAAGTGATGCGTCGCGTTATTCGGGCTACGTACCTGGGCCAGGAACTCGGTGATGTGACCAGTCTGGAAGATGCAACAACGATAGACGCTATTCGGGCCGCCGTTTAATGCGTTCGTTTTACTGCCGTCGCCGTGCCCGGAAGTTGTAAGCTACGCTGAATTCAGCTCCCCCCTGCCCCACGTCGTATCCCCCGAGTACCACCAGTGAGCCGAAGTTTCCCGCAAGACCCAGCGTTACGGTGGGTTCCCACGTAATGTCATCGCGGGCCGTGGCGAGCACGCCCAACCCCAAAGCTGGCTGTACGGGCGCATCAAAGAAGTCATAGAAGCTGGTGATTTTGGCAGTGAGCCGTTCGGGACCGCTGGATTGTCCAAGGACGGCTTCATTTATCGCGGCCTGTAAGAGAAACCCTCCTTGGGGTTGTACATACCCGGCTGTCAGTCCCAACGGGGCGTTTTTGGTATTGCCATAAACACCAACCGTGCCTCCTACCACCACCAGAGCACCCACCGCGGCCACCGCACCAATCGCATAAGGAAGCAACGAGGCTTCATCGTCATCATCGTCGTCGTCGTCATCCCGTTTAGATCTTCCTCGTTCGCGACCATTGGTTCGCCGGGTAGGGTTTTCAGCGCTTTCCGTGTCGGCGTTGCCTCGTTCTACTGTTCGCCCGGTGTTACCAGCGGTACGGGAAATATCGCGCTCACGATCTTCTGTCGTGGCCATGCTTGCAGGGCGCCTCGCGCGAATTGGACGCTCGGTGTCCCGAACGACCTGTATCACCCGGCGGCGGCGTGAAAGATCAAAAAACCACCCCGCATGAACATGAATGTCGATAGGATAGCTGCGGTACACCCGCCGAGGAGGCCGCGTAGAACCCCGAGAAACCGCTACTTCGGGCGCAGGCTCAAACACGGCAAAGGTGATGTGTTCGATCTCCAGCGACTGAAGCTCAAATCCATTGTCAACAAGCTGCCTTGCTTCTTCCGATGACAAGTCTGCAAACAACGTTTCCCACTCAAGTTGTTCTGTCTCCAGGGTCAGTTGATCTGGAACCGGTCCTAGCATCAAGCTGTCAAGAGCAAAGAGAACCGCTGCTTGTACCTGACCGTCTGCCACCACCAAGGCACGAAGGGATAGGTGTTCAATTCTCACGTCATCGGGAAGTGCGGATGACGGGACGCGCCTGCCCTCCAGCACGCCTACATTTCCCTGCTCCCACGAAAGAGCAAGTCGAAGGGCGGGTTGTCCTGCATCTTCCCCATATTCATAGTCAAGAGTGAGATGCTCGATCGAGGGCAAGAGAGCAAAGGGAAAGGTAGTGTCGGCGGGGGCGGTGTGGAGGGCTTGAGGCCACCCGTATAGGGATACAGAACCGCGAGGTCCCTGTTGGCTAACAGCACGATGAGGAAACGCTCCCCAGCTGAGTACCACCAAAAAAAGCAGGACCTGAAACACCCGCTGCGTCTGTGTATACATCCTGAATATGTGTCTATCTGAAAGAGTTGTCGTGTTAACTACTGACGTTGATAGGCCGCATCATGGACTCGCTTCGTCACAAGATCTGGTCATGCACGGCTTTTATGCTGGACAGCGTTGGGACGTTCAATCCCGTTCATCGGCTGATATGAACCATTCACCTTCTCACAAGGGCGAAATTCATGATTCGGTGTCGAATTTGACCCCATACCAGATACACCTTGGCTAACCCGTTAATCATCACCATTATGCGTTTTATTGCCTTCCTTGTCACCTTCTCGCTGACGGGCACTTACCTATCGTCTCCTGCAACAGCTCAACCTACGCCCCGCGCATCTCTTACAGGAACGGTGACCAGCGCCGCCACGGGCGCACCCATCCCAGACGCCCATGTTTTTATTGCCGTCTCGATGAATGGTACGACAACAAACGCCGAAGGGCAGTATGCCCTGGGGAATGTCCCACTGGGAGCCCATCGATTGTACGTTTCGGTGTTGGGCTATGAACCGGTTGGGCAGGATGTCCTACTTCGGGAAGCCAAAGAATACACCTACAACTTCAGCCTGGAAGAAGGTGTCCTAGAGTTTGACGAGGTAGTTGTTAGTGCAGCGGAAAACCGAAAATGGCAAGAGCGACTCGAAAAGTTCACCCGGCTTTTTATTGGCGAAACGGCGTATGCGGGCGAAACCACCATTACGAATGCTCCGGTCCTCGACTTCTCCCAAAACCTGACGGAGTTTAAGGCCTGGGCCTCGGAGCCGCTGGTCATCGAGAACAGAGCGTTAGGGTATCGCATCACGTATTTCTTGAAAGACTTCGAGGCGTCGTCCACCCGTACGAGGTACGACGGAGAACCGCTGTACGAAGAACTGGACCCCGCTTCCCAACAAGAGGCTGATGAATGGGCCAAAAATCGACGCGAAGCCTTTTTTGGGTCGTTCCGTCATTTTATGCTCTCGGCCTTATCGGACCGAATCGTAGAACAAGGCTTCTTATTGTATACGCGACCGGTGGAGCGGGATTTCGGCAACAATCCTCGTCCCGGCAGCCAGAAATACCCCTACGAGGGCGAGATCCTAACGGATACGGACCAACCCAACGAAAAAATGGTGTCGTTCGAAAATTTCCTCGAAGTCACCTATACGAAGGAAGAAGAGGATAAAGGGTATTTAGAATGGCAAGGGCGGCGTGGCAGGCCCAAATTTCAAACCTCCATGTTGCTTCTCGAAAACGGCCCCACGCTCGTGGATGCGAAAGGAGACATCCTGGATCCGTATGGCGTGACGTTTTTTGGTTACCTTGCCTATGAGCGCGTCGCCAACGAGTTGCCTAAAGAGTACCGCCCCTGGCATTAGGCGTCTCACCCTCATCAATTGCTGTCCTCCTACCGCCCCTGTGCAGAACCTGCGCTCCGCTGCGCACGGCGTTCGCGACCGGATTCACGCCCTGTGGGGCGATAACGTCATGAACCTGCTTGTGGGCGTTATTTAAGCAGAAGTTGCATAATCGGCATCGCCTTTGAATAGGCGTTCCTCACACCCATCCTACTGAATGTGAGGTCTCATGCAACTGTCACGGCTACTCCCTTTTCTTTGCCTCGCCCTATTCCTTCCCCAGCTCACACGTGCGCAAGGCGTCAGTGTCGTCGACGCATCGGAAGGCATCTATCTTCATCTTCTACGCAATGAGGTTGAGGTCAACGTCGAGAACCAGGTGGCGGTGGTCACAACCCGGCAAAGATTTTACAACGACTCCGACGACTCGGTCAGGGTCAGTTATGCATTTCCGCTTCCCTCCGAAGCCAGTGCGACCGGGCTCCGTTGGCTAAACCGGGGCATTTGGTACGACGCCCGCATCGCCTCCGAGGAGCAAGACGATACCCTACCCGGTTCCGGCTCGTCCATCGATCCATCGCTGACGGCCCACTTGGGAGAAACGCCGCTGCGGTTTTATATCGACCAGTGGATATCCGCAGGTGATGAACTCACTGTTGAATTGTATTACGTGCAATTGCTCCCCTATGCGTTCGGTAGTGTAGATTTCTCCTACCCAAACGGCTATGACACGATTCAGGCAAATCCGGTTGAAGAACTCCTATTTAACTTCGCCCTGACCTCGCAACGGACGATCCAAGTAATTGACCTTGCCAGCCATTCTCCCTCGTCCGTTCGCAATGACGGTGCCCATGCATCCGTGGCATCGGAGCAGTTTCACGCCATTCCGCGCAATGACTACCATGTCCGCTACACCCTCGACCCTGAAGAACTGGGGCTGTTTGGGTTTAGTACGTCCTTGCCCGATTCCATGCAGGTGGATGACCTTGGGGCCGGCTTTTTTACGTTTGTTGCCGAACCCGATCCCAGCAACAATACCGAAGTGGTCAACAAGGTGTTTACGCTAATTGTTGACCGTTCCGGCAGTATGAGTGGTGACAAAATTGTGCAAGCCCGGAATGCCGCCAGTTTCACCGTACACAACCTGAACGAGGGCGACCGATTTAACATCGTCGATTTTTCCTCCAACATCTCGCAGTTCCGGAGTGAGCATGTACCTTTTACGCCTTCTAACCGGGATGCAGCGCTGCAATACATCAGTCAGTTCCAGGCAAGCGGATCCACAAATATTTCCGGCGCATTCGGAACGGCGATTCCTCAATTCGCTGCCGCTGACAATCAAACCGCCAATATCATCGTTTTCTTTACCGATGGCATGGCGACTACCGGCATTACGGACACTCCGGGGATTCTGACCCATGTAGAAACGCTGGTGAATCAGACCGAAACGACGCCCTTGATCTTCACGTTTGGGATTGGAAGTAATGTAGACCAACCGCTGCTCTCCCGTCTCGCCGCAGACAACAGCGGGCTGGCTGCCTTCCTCGGAAACGATGAGTTAGAAGCACGCATCACCGAATTTTATCTTCGCATCCGCAATCCCGTTCTGCTCGACACTGAAATCTCGTTCTCCCCCGGTGTCATTCATGAGGTTTATCCCAATCCGCTCCCCAATTTGTATAAAGGCCAACAGATGATCGTCTCCGGTCGGTACGATGAGGGCGGTCCGGTTACGATTACCCTTCGGGGCACGGCCTTTGGAATCCCGGTTTCATACGACTACACCCTCAACCTTACCTCGGACCCCCTCGCCAATCTGCAATTCTTAAACAAGTTATGGGCAAAGCAAAAAATTGAGCATCTGTTGGTGCAATACTACAGCCTCGGAGGTGACCAGTCCAATGCCGAAGAAATCCGCCAGGAGATCGTTGAGTTGAGCCTGGGCTATGGCGTCATCAGCCCCTTCACGAGCTTTCAGGGAGGCGACGTTTCCGACGACCAGGGCGATGGGGGTGGAGATGACGGCGGCGGTGATGGCGGGGGCGGTTCCACCAACATCGAAGATCAGGTGGAACTCCCGCAAATTGCCACATTGCTGGGCAACTACCCGAACCCTTTTCGCGAGCAGACGACCATTCGGCTTGAGGTTACGGATCCTACCGTTCACGTCGTGACCATCAGGATTTACAACCCCCTTGGTCAGATAGTGCGCGTATTGGAAGTGCCCGTCCATGGCCCCGGGATCTATGAAGTTGTTTGGGATGGACGTACGCAATCTGGGATGGCGGCTCCTGCGGGCGTATATCTGTACATCGCAGACTTTGGCGATGCCTTGCTGGCTGAGACCATGATGCTGGTGCGGTAGTTGTGAAGGCACGTTGAACTGACCACGGGCTTCTGCGTAGGGTATTTCAGGTTCATGGAACACCTTTCGCCCCGTGCTACGCTGTCGCCATATCACCTCACTCTTCCTGCTGTTGTGGGCCGGGGCGTCGTACGCACAAACTGCTGTTACCACGTCCATCTCCGGAACGGTGTATGATGCCGAGACGGGCGAAGGCCTGCCTGGAGCCCATGTCCTGATCGCGGGATCCTTGCAAGGAACGGTCACGGACGGGCAAGGGGACTACCGGCTTGAAAACGTGCGGCCGGGGGCAATGCGGTTGTACGCCTCCATGCTGGGCTACGCCCCTGCCGCCGTAGACACGGTGGTGCGAATCAATCAGTCGTATGCGTTTACGTTCAAACTAGCTCCGACCGTCGTAATCCTGGACAACGTCACCGTTGTAGCCGAACGGGATGAAAAGTGGGCGCGCAGGTACAAAGCGTTTCGGCGCGAGTTTATTGGCACATCGGTCAATGCAGATTCTACACATATCCTGAATCCAGAGGTCTTGTCCTTCGAAGGCGGCTTCGACCGACTCCTTGCCACTGCCAGCGAGCCCTTGGTGGTTGAAAACCGCGCCCTAGGCTACCACATCACCTATTTCCTCCGAGATTTTATACGCAAAGGTGGGGTACTCCGTTACGATGGCGAACCCCTCTTTCATGAACTAGAACCCATCAACCCAGAAGAAGCCCAGGTATGGGCCCAAAACCGTGAGCGGGCTTTTTATGGATCCTTCCGCCACTTCTTACAAACGCTATTAGCACGCACCACTCGCGCGGACAACTTCCGAACCGCGAAGCGCCCCAATCTGGACTTTGCCGGGAGTAGCGCCCGTAGCTTCGACTTGGACCCTCGCCATCTTCTTCGCGACGACCCTGATCCCGAAATCTCGGTGCTCGCATTCAGTGGAGTGGTAGAAGTAACCTATCTCGATGAGATAGAAACCCGGGCGTATCAGCGATGGAGCGGCCGCGACACCTGGCGACGGGCTGACGCGCAACGTTCCTGGATTCGCTTAACCGATGGCCCCACACGCATCGATCAGTATGGGGAAGTTATCGACCCGTACGGCGTAACGATCTACGGCTTTTTCGCCTTCGAGCGTGTTGCCGACCAGCTTCCAAAAGAATATCAGCCACCTACGAAGGTGCCCTGAGTTGCAATCTGAACGTTCGTTGCGTTTACTATCAGGACGTCCTTCTTCACGCCACAGGATGCCTAATGGAAATAACCGCTGCCACCCGCTTTGAGTTGGGAACATCCGGGTTAATGCCCAACTTTCGCTATGACCTCCGGACAACCCCACCCGATGTCTTTGTCGACGAAACCACCACCAATTTCTCCGCGCTTCAGTGGGGCGATTTGGGTCGCCCGTTCGAAGTGAAGAACTATTCGCGGCACCGTCGAAACTGGGAAAAGACCCATGCTGCTCCGATGCCGGTTGAGATTCAATGGGAGCATTTCAACAAACACTTCCATTCCCTGTTTATTAAAGCACCCGATAAGGATGGATCCCTCCTGCAGCAGCGGTTTCTGCAGCATGTGAAGGCGTTGGATTTCGGCGAGGCATTTGAAGTGGTGGAAGAGTTGGTGCAGATGAAGGTGTGGAATTATGTCCACCGGATGGAAGACGCTGTGTGGGACCCGCGCGGAAAACGGGCCCTGTTCGAAGGGCTGGATGTTGAAAAGCCAAACATTCTATTTCTTGGTGCAGCCGACGGCTATGAAGCCATGCAGTTGCTTGCAATGTATCCCGGTGGTCATGCCGTCCTTGTTGATTACGACGCCTTTTGCGAAACGGAACGGTTTGGCAATTTTCCTGGTGCCTATCCCTTCCTTGGTCAAAACCCGGCATCAGGGAATTGGGATATTTATCACCGAGAAGATTTTGACATCGATTTTGTGGTGGACGACATACGCAATCTGAAATACGGACGCGAATTTGACATCGTCGTCTCCGTGGGCCTGATTGAACATTTCCCGGATGAATACAAACCCCTGGTCTTCGACTTTCACCGGCGCTTTCTGAAACCGGGCGGGTATGCCATCGCCACCACGCCCCGCCGCCAGGTACGCTCGCTCATCTTCTACCGCGTGATGGAAAGCCTGATGAACTATGGCTACCGCGAACTGATGGATGCCCGTCAGCTTGGCCTGTATGCTTATGAAAATGGCTTCGACATCCTACGCTGCGGATTTATCAAAGGCCACAACGGCATCATCGCTAAAGCGCGATAGCTTGGCTTTTCTCCTCGATATTTGCGATTTCTCTGCTCCTGCGCTTACGAAACCGGCTATCGCACCCAGAATGCATTCTTGAAGTGCTCAATCTTGGGTTCTTCATCAGCAACAAGAACGATGCTCACGACATCAAAGCGGCACATGGCCCCTTCCATGCGCGACTCATGAAGGTAAGCCTCGGCGGCGCGGATAATGTTGCGCTGCTTGGCCTCACTCACGGCTTCTTCGGGGCGGCCAAATTCCAAGCCGGTTCGGGTTTTTACTTCCACAAAAACCAGTTCTCCTCGACGGGTGTTGGGATCGAAACAGATCAGATCCACTTCGGCACGCTCGAAACGATAATTGCGTTCAAAGATGATATATGCCTGCGATTCCAGAAAGGAAGCCGCCAGGTCTTCCCCCTGTTTCCCCGTGGCTTGGTTGGACATGAGCTAGGCGTTCTCGCCGGGTGAGGATGCAGCGGAGAAGGTTGCCGCGAGTTGTACGAGTTGCTTGATCATGTCGGCGTTGTGCGCATGAACCAGCGGAAGCAGGGCCTTTGAAAACCCTTCAAACACCTGCATCAAATCCACCAGGTTCTCGATTCGCTGGCAAAATTCCTGCTCCTGCTTCGAGAGTTCGGCGCAAGACGTTGCCTCCGTGCCTTCCCATAAGAGGGCCTGGCATTCCTCTAATTGCTGCCGAACAGGCTTTATCTCCCGCTCCTCCCGCTCCTTGATGATTTGGGCCGTGATGTGCCACACATCCTTTTCGGCCGTGTAAAAATCCTTCCGCGACCCTTCCACCGATACCTTGTATACCAGACTCCAGTTCATCAGGGAATGCAGATTCATGTTTGCATTGCCCCGACTGATTTGGAGCCGCTCCATGATGGTATCCGTATCCAAGGCCTCCTCTGAGACATACAACAAGGCGTGTATCTGTGCCATCGTCCGATTAATCCCCCAGTTGGTTGCCATCTCTCCCCAGAAGACAATAAAGCGGTCCAACGCCTGTTGATATCGATCAGTGGGCACGTTCATGGGCTGTGGTGCATGGGAGAATATGTTGAGTGACCCAGAAGGTAATACGGATTGATCAATGCGGTTTGAAAATAGCAAAAATAGTTCTCTTGCGCCCTTTCGCTTCGTACCTTGCGTCCCGCCCTACTTCTCAGGCCCTGTTTTGTATCGGTTTTTTTCAAACGTCCCGTGTCTTCTATCCTAACGCTAACAACGGATTTCGGTACCCGCGATGCCTATGTCGCTGCCATGAAAGGCGTTATCCTTTCCATTGCCCCGGATGTTCGTCTGGTTGACATATCTCATGATATCTCGCCGCAAGATGTTATGGAAGCCGCCTTTGTCTTGCGTGAGGCGGTGCCCTTCTTCCCCGAAGATGCAATCCATTTGGTGGTGGTAGACCCCGGTGTGGGTTCAGAACGCCGGGCAGTCGCTTTTAGACAGGGAACGACCCAATTCATCGGGCCCGATAACGGCCTCTTTGCCTTAATGCTGGATGGAGAAAAGCCCGATGACCTTGTGGTGCTTGACCAACCCGCCAGCTGGCGAACCCCAACGCCCAGCCAGACTTTTCATGGGCGCGACATTTTTGCACCCGTCGCAGCACACCTTGCCACAGGCCGTCTCCTCCGGGAGGTAGGAACCCCTACTTCCGCGTTGACGCCCCTATACTGGGCATTGCCGATTCAGGATGACCAGGGCGTACGAGGTTGGGTGGTGCATATTGACCATTTCGGTAATGCCATCACCAATATTTCCCTTGATGCCTTTCAAACAGGACGAAGAAATCGCCGTATCAAGTGTTTTGCTGGCAATGCCATACTTCGAGAGATTCACGCGACCTATGCGCATGTTGCCTCCGGTGAACCCCTCCTTCTATTTGGAAGCAGCGGCTTTCTCGAAATTGCCGTCAATGCAGGGAACGCATCAGAGTTGCTCGACATTCGACAGGGAACGCCCGTCAACGTAGTGTTCATGGATGAACGATAAGCGCTTGCCCCCAACTGGAATGGCCACACCATCAGACACGATTTTTCCTGAGGCGCGCGATACGCTCCTGCAACACTTAAACAGTGTGTATGCACTGGCGCAGGCCGTCACGCCGCATGCCGAAGCAGCCACCACCCTCACGACGCAAACGTTTCAACAAGCCTTCGACCTCCTGGCCACCGAGCCAACGGCTCGTCCTGCCACGGTAAGTGATAAGCAGTGGCTGTTTCAGTTACTCATGGAGGTACGCCGGACCACCCCCCCGGATGACAGCACCCCGCCCATTCCCCTCTATGCCCTTCGTCATCAACTGGCTGAGGAATTTGTAGAGCGCACGTTTCCCCGTGTGTTTGCCACCTTGCCCGGAGGACTGCGGGTTCTGCTCTTGCTTTGTGAAGTCGAAGGGCTTTCTTGTACGGAGGCTGGACAAGTGCTCGGGATGGAGCCAGAGGAAGCCTGCGAGCGTCTCAAACAAGCCAAGACCGCAGCCGAAGCCTCCTTACGGAGTGAGGCGACGATGCGAGAGCGCCATCTGTTAAACTCGTCGCTGCATGGCGATTGGCTTACGCATGCCTTGCGACATACCGTGACCCACGACCTCACTACCCTTGCTCCCACCCTTTTTCCGAGCCTTCTTGACGCCGCGGCACAGACATCACCGGAATCAGAACCTCAGGAAGTAGCCTCTCCTTCCAGCCGGCACGAGCGTAGGTCGCGGGTGGTGCAATACAGCTTCGTCGTTCTGCTCCTCCTTAGCGCAGGCTTCCTCGCCTACATTGCCGCGTCGTTGCTCCAGCGTAATCCAGAGACGAACCTGATTGTCCTCTCGGCTCAAGAAGCCGACCGAATCAACCCCATGTTGAGTACTACCAATCCCGGGCAAGCGGAGGAGTTTATTCGAGAACAGCTTCAATGGCGACTCACCCTGCCAAGCATTGAACAAGCCACCCTACTCGGGGTGGGCATCCTTGATATTACCGAAGGGGTTTCCGTCCCGGTTTTTTTATACCAGGATAATCAAACGCAAGAGCCTATTACGTTATACACGTACACCTACGCCCTTCTACAACGTCATCCCGACCGCCTCCAATTGGCCCCCGACATCCGTCGGCAAATTGAGACAGACCACCATTTCGACCTGCACGATCTGGGAGAAGCAAAAGTGTTGGTGTGGCGGAATCAAGATGATATTTTTGTAGCCGTGATCCCGACGGACGCTGCCTCTCTGCGAGAGCGTATCATTTTCCCATCCTAAGGCTACTCTTCCACCAGGACTTCATAATATCCAAGTAAGGGTGGAATCATCGATACGTCTTGCAAATTAAGATCAGGCGGTAGGGTCAGGTCCGGCCGGACTCGCCCTGTCGTATCCGCCCGAATTTCGTCGTAAGAAACAGTGGCAAAAAAATCCGGGGCCGTCAGCGAGGCATCATACTGAATTAACGGTACCCGATACCGCACCTGCACGGATTCTGGGTCAAGCGCGACTACGCGTTGGGAGGATGGGACACCCGTGACGATCACAGCGATCTCTCGAACTGCTTCTGTGAAGTGCCCCGCTTCGGCATGAACCCGAACGACTTGATCACTTCGTTCGACCAGACCAGTTAGCGAATCAGAAAGCGGAAGTAAAACCGATAGCGAGTCTACCAGGTCGTTGATTTCGAGGGGCTGCGTCGGCCATGCGACCAAGTCGTCAAGTATGGATACGGCGCCCATGACAAAAATGCTGTCAGGGGAAAGTGTGGGTTCGCCCAACAAATCATAAGACGTGGGGGTGTCGATAGAGCCTCTCAAGATCACGGGAATTCGGCGAATCACGCGGCGGTCTTTTTGGAGGTTAAAGACCCGTGGGCTCACCCCTTCCAAGATGACCCCGTTTGGCAATTCAGGGGCCAGGACATCGAGATCAACTTGGTCTTCAGTGGCATCGATGGGGACGGCTGTCGGATTATACCGGAGTCTAAGTAATTCAAAGCCTTCTCCCCGAACCTGCGCCCGTACGGAGGCGGGAGGTAACGAAACCAAGGCGGCATCATCAGGCATGTTGATCACCTCGGTCGGCAATTCAATCATGGCCGTGTACGTCTCCTGTAAAGTCAGGGTAAACCACAACAACAGGGAGATGAGGAGGCATATCGAAATGGCAAACCAGCGTGGCTTTGCTTCCTCATCCTGGAAATTTGAGGGGGACACCGGAGCAAGTAACCGCCGCCGTAGACGTTCCAGAAAGGCAGATCCATTAGGGGGCGTATCCACAACAGGCATCCATCAGGAGAGAGAAAACATCCGTTCGTTGCACGTGCTGGTTACGCACAGGTTCGAGGCTCCTTCTCAGAACAGCGAAAAAACAGGGTGGGCCACAGGTACCAAGCAGAGAGACCCTTGATCGTTCTCCCTGCGCAGGCTTAACCGAAAGAAACCGGGTCCACAACCTGAAGACGAAACTAGGATCGTTTTTCCGAAAGGGCCCGGATCAGTTCTCCCTTTCGTGCTCGCGCGACGTCGCGCCCCTGGATGGAGAGGCCCGGTGTTTCTCGCGCCATCGCCCGTAGTTCACGGACCGTCATTTTTTCCAGCGCGGGCACCGGGTTTGTGGCGGTATCAACGGCAGGTTTAGTTTGAACCGTTCCAGGAGGATCTGCATCAAGCCGTTGCATGCGGCGTACATCGGGTGCCGCGTTGGGGATTACATGGATAGAGACTACCTTGCCAACCCGTTCAGCAGCCACGCGCCCAGCCTCGACCGCAGAACGAACAGCAGCCACTTCTCCCACCACCTGTACCGTGATTAGTGCAGCAACGGTTTGTTCGAGCCCCACAAGGCGTACCGCCGCTGCTTTTGCCATCGCATCGGCTGCTTCCACGGCTGCGACAAGCCCATGGGTTTCCACCATCCCGTATGCCCATTCCTCAGAGGATCCCATTGGTCGGTGCCTCCAATATTTACTCGCCAGCAGGAAGGATTAATTCCACATCGCTGTGGGGACGCGGGATCACATGTACCGAGACCAGTTCGCCGACACGCTCGGCAGCGGCAGCCCCTGCGTCCGTTGCTGCTTTCACCGCACCCACGTCTCCGCGCACCATAACCGTCACATATCCGCCACCAATCTTTTCTTTCCCAATAAGCCGTACCCGGGCGGCCTTCACCATTGCATCAGCAGCCTCAATGGCGCCAACAAGGCCTCGTGTTTCTACCATGCCCAGCGCGATACCATAGTCTTCAGCCATTGCGTTTTATAATCCAGTTTTTTGAAAAACAAAAGAGATAGCTACCCTGGTCTTCAATGGGCTTGTGCTCCGATCAGAGGCGCTACTTTTACGAATATAGACCCACCTCTTGCGATTGTCAACCAGCCCTTCACTTCCTATTTCTCCTGGTGCCCTCCTGTCTCCCGGCGTGTTCTCAGCCACGTCCGAGCCTGATGGATTTCTTCTCGTGTGTAAATGCGAAACGCAAATATCAAGGTTGGATACGAAAGCAATAGCAGAAAGCGGAAACCTACACGGAACGGTGATTCCCAATTATTACTGAGTTGGGCAATGAGGTATAATCCAACCGTGAGCATAAGCACGCCTGCCAGTACGACCCACGGATACTTAACACGTACGGCACGTTCAGCCAAATACGTAGCAAGCCCCATCAGGACTACATAGGACAAGAACGTGGCAACGGCGGCTCCCCAAGCACCAAATTGTGGGATGAGAATGACATTGAGGATGATATTAAGCAAGGCTGTCCCGGCTACCATCGCGGCAATGCTCTGGGTTTTTTCTTCTGCATACAAAACGTTGAGCATAATGAAATACAACCCATAGGCCAAAAAACCGAGCGCGATGAGCAGTACCAGTCCGGCGGCCTCCAAATAGCCATCGTTGTCTGAGAGAGCCAAAGTAAGGTCGTAGGCCAACAACGAAATTCCCAACACGCCCCATCCGGTCCATACCACAAAGTGCCGAAAGGTTTGTCGGTGCAGGTTTAAATTCTCGCGGCTTTTCCCCAAGGCCTTTAACCCGAGCACGAGAAACGCCATCTGAAAGCTCTGTACAAAAAGCATGTTGATCAGGCTGCCCATCTTATAAGCCCATCCGTACATGCCCACGGTAGCCGCATCGGTGTACCCTTTGAGCAGATACTGGTCGCCGAACTTGAGGAAGAGCGAAACCAACCCGCCAAGGGCCAACGGAACCCCAAACCTCAAGAGACGCGGCGCGATGCGTAGGTTAAACGTCCAACTAACGCGCCGTAACATTGCTGCAAGCAGGAGCATGGCGCTCAATGCCGCGCCGGCTGTCCACGCATACAGGACACCCTTCAGCCCTAGCCCCTGGTTCACAACAAAAAAGAGGACGCCCCCGATCAGGGCGAGGGTTTCGAGTGTGAGGGCTGCTACAAACCATCCTGCCCGTTCCTCTGTGCGAAGCAAGGTGTAGGGAACCGTCCCTAGGACCTTGAAGGCCACGTAAGTTGCCATCCACATGATAAGCGAAGTATCGGCGGCGTTGTCAAGCAGAGCTGAAGCAAGCAGCGGCGCCGTCACCCACACCCCTCCTATCATGAGTCCTATTGAGAATACCGAAAGCACAGCAACCGTAAACGGGACTGTTTTTTTTTCGCCCGCATAGGCTTCATCCGACATAAATTTGAGCAAGCTTGTACTCAAACCGAGTCCACCGAAAACCACGCCGACCTGGGCTGTTGTCTCAAGCAGCACAAGGTATCCATAGGCTTCTTGAGAAAAAAAGCGCGTGTCCAAATACCAGATATGAAGGATCAACCCGCTGAACTTCAAGATCAGGTTTCCCAACGCGTACACGCTGCTTTGACGAAGGAGGCGAGTGAGCATCGCTATCTCAATTGGGAAGAATTACCTTTGCGGGTCTACTGTAACACAGGGAGAAAGGTGGGTGGGTGTACCCTATACATTTGCTCGGCTTAGTTTTTTAGTCTTACCAAATTTCTTCTCTCATCTATGCTTTCCCTCCTCCTTCTAACTCCTGGTAAAGTCCCAACAAGGTCTCTTCTACGTGCCCATTATTATAGTTTTTATAGAGATAGTGATACCCGTTTTCTCCCATTCTTTTCCGCTTTTGGGGATCATCTACTAATGTTTTCAGACACGACAAATATGATTCCAGGCTATCATATACTAATCCACACGCACCCTGATTAATCAATTCCTGCTGAGGGATACAATTTGAGACGACGATGGGTCTTTTTCCGAACATATATTGAAAGATCTTATTCGCCACGCCCGACTCGTGCTGTGGGTTCTTGTGGAGTGGAGACAGGCAAATATCAATTCTATTGAGGTAACTCGGCAGTTCAGCAAGATCAATCCAGGGAATGTACCGAATGGCCGATGAGAGCGTATCCGAATGGATCAGGTCAAAGAAACGACTTTTGTCGGCCCTATCCACAGGACCAATCAGTAGCAGGCAAACGTGCGGACGCTCTTGCAATAACCTTCGAAAGACCTCGATGGTCTCGAATATCCCACGCCGCTCCGCGATGGCACCGAAATAAAAAAGAACAACCTCCTCTGGATCCCTTTCAGTCTGCTCTACCGGCAATTGCTCAAAGAAATGAAAGTCGATGACATTGGGGAGGATACGAATCCGTCCGGGGGTTAAAAACGGGAATCGGCTCAATAAGGAGCGCTTAAAGTAGGAGGAGAGGACAATAAGATGACTCGCATATCGAAGGTATGCTCCTTCTTTCTTTTCCCACGCTTTGGGATAAGACAGCAGCTGCCTCAACGTCCCTTTTGTCCAATTATACGTCTGCACGGCGGCGGGATAGTTTTCGTGCAGATCGAGAATGATGGGGATCTTTTTTCGGGACCACACCATGCCCCAGTAGCCAGCCCTCGACATGTAGAGGTCGTGGACATGAAGTACGTCAACCTTCTTCGCCCGAATTAATCGCGCTATGGCGATGCCCCACAGGAGTTCAAAGAGGGGGACTCTGTTCAAGAAAAAAAAGAGGAGGTTAATTATCCCTTTTTGCAGGTTGATACGGTGGATGAACGCGCCGTCTATGGTGTCTGAATTCTGTTCACCGTAACATAAAACATGCACCTCATGACCGTGGCGGGTGAGGATGCCTACCTCCTTTCGGACCCGAACATCGGCATCAAATTGGTTATCCACGATAACGCCCACAACTGCCATCTACATTCGGTCGTTTTTCCTTCCAAAGAGTCGAGAACGTCGCATCAAAACTGAAAAACGTGTGATCCCGCTTTTCTTCTTTCTTGCTTGTTTTCCAGAAACAGCCTGCTAGTCAGCTTGCAATAATATACGCGTGATTTGCTCAGCCGCCTGCCCGGTTCCATACCACGGCTTCTGCTGCTCGGTGGGCGGCGATTGTAAGGCTTCATGCACCCGATCCGCATCGGCACCAACCAGGGTATTCCAGCCATTTTCGAGCGTTTCCACCCATTCCGTTTCATTGCGTAGGGTCAGACAAGGGCGCTCGCTCCAATACGCCTCTTTTTGCAACCCACCCGAATCAGTCAGAACGGCCTTTGCCCCATCCAACAAAGCCAGCATAGCAATATAGCCCACGGGCTCCATGACGTGGATGTTGGAAGGAACCGCGATCTTGAATCGTGCCAATCGCTCTTTGGTGCGGGGGTGCATGGGCCATGCTACCGGTAGCGGGAGAGATTTAATCAAAGCCATCAGCTGGCCTAATTGCTCCGGGTGATCGGTGTTTTCAGCGCGATGAAGCGTAAGCAGGAAATACGAGCCTCGACCAAAAGGCACCAGTTTCTCCAACGGATATCGCTCACGGGCAAGTGGGCGATAATGAAGCAGCACATCGTACATCACATCGCCGGTGAAATGAACGCCCTGGGCAATCCCCTCCGCGTTGAGTAACTCTACGGCAGAGAGTGAAGGGCAAAAAAGCCACTGAGACAAGCGGTCTGTTACGATACGATTTATCTCTTCGGGCATGGCACGGTTAAAGGATCTCAAACCGGCTTCAACATGTGCCAAGGGGACCTGTAGTTTTGCGGCCACAAGCGCCGCAGACAGGGTGCTGTTGGTATCGCCGTATACCAGCAAGGCATCGGGACGGGAGTGATTGGTTAGGTATTGCTCCAGCGCCATCATCATGCGGCCCGTCTGCTCGGCATGGGTCCCTGACCCCACGCCCAGATTAACCTCAGGCACAGGAATACCTAGTTCCTCGAAGAAAATCTTGCTCATCCGCGCATCATAATGCTGCCCCGTATGCACCAGTGTCTCGTTGATGCCCGCTTTTGCAAATGCCCGACTCAGCATCGCTGCCTTCACAAATTGAGGCCGGGCTCCAAGCACGGTGAGTACATTCATATCAGTCCATCAATTCGTCAAAAAGGCAGGTAAGCTCCCCCGTTTGTGTTTTTCGACTTAAGGGGGCAACGTTTACCTTCGTAGCACCCGCTATGGGATTCCCGGCCTCCCAGGCGGCATACTGTTGCAGCACCCACGAGGCAATCCCGTCCTCATCCTTCCAATCGAATAGCACTCCGCCCTTCGTCGATTCTAACAAACGGGCTGCATCGCCTTGCACCGGCCCAACGCCTAATACCGGTCGTCCCGAAGCCAGATATTCATACAGCTTGCCGGTTATCACGCTTTCGTTGTGCTTAAAATCTTCAATGCTCAGCAGTAAGACGTGGCTTTGTCGGGTGTACGCAATGGCCTCGTGGTGGGGCACATACGGGACATGATGCACCCGGTCTTCGAATCCCATCTTTTGAAGCTGAGACAAGATTTGTGGATCAACCGAACCAACAAGCCGCACTTTTAAGCGAGGCGTTTTTCCTTCATTAAAAAGGGAACCAAGGACCTTCCAAACAGGCGTCGGATTGCGCGGTAAATACAGCGACCCGGTATAGGTAATCCAAAAGGTATCCGCATCAAGCGGCGGGGCTTCTGGCACAAAGTCCGCTGGGTCGAAGCCGTTCTGAATAATATGAAAGTCCGACTTTCGCTCTGATACTTTATTCAACAACAATGTGCGACAATACGGACTCACCGTAACCACGCGGGAGGCACTGCGAAGCACCAGGCGTTCAAGAAAGGCATCCAGTTTTTTGACAACCCCAAGGTGCGGCAACTCATGGTAGTAGTTGATTTCGGTCCAGGGATCTCGAAAATCGGCCACCCAAGGGATTCCAGTCATCCGCTGCAACAACCAGCCCGTCAGGTGCACCGAATGAGGAGGCCCCGACGTAAGAAGCATGTCCAACCCTTTTTCCTCGATCAGCTGTTTCCCTTTGGCAACCGCAAATGGAACCCATCCGATACGTGAATCAGGAACAAACAGGTTCGCCCGGACCCAAAGCGAAAGGGCATCTTTCCAACCCTTCATGTTGGAAAGCGAACCAGATTTAATCGCGGTAGAGACGGGCTTCCCTGTTAGGCGGGCGTACCACTGCAACGGATCAAAAAATGAAGTCCGATACACGGCCATCCCGACAGGCACCTCATCTATCATGCTTGCATCAAGGGCCGGATAGGAAACCGGGTTTACCGTCAGCACAACCGGCTCCCACCCAAAAGTCCGCAGATAGCGGGTAAACTTTAACACCCGTTGGACACCCGAACCACCCGAGGGAGGATAATAGTACGTGACAATAAGGACACGCTTCATGATGCGGGCCCCGCCTCTCCCTGTTTGTTGTGCTGGGATCGTTTTCGCATCCAACCCATTCCCAATAAGAGCAAGACAGCACCATATACAAACCCAGTGGTACCACCGGCAATCCATTTACTCAGCACATAACTCCGTGGCGCAAAGCGCATCACCACTTCATGTTGTCCGGCTGGAATAGCTACCCCCCGAAACAGGTAATTTGCAGGTACGATCTCCGCCGACTCCCCATCAATAAAGGCCTGCCACCCCGCCGGATAGTACACCTCACTCGCTACGAGCAGCCGTGGTGCGTCCGTTTGGACCTGCCATACAATTTCGCGTGCCGAATACGAGGACAACGTAACCGAAACCATACTCGAAGAATCGATGGGCGTCGTTTCGAAAGCGATGTCTGACCCGAGAAATACTTTGGCTTGAGGGTCAAAATCAGGGTCGCGAAGCCGCTCCCACATCGTTTCGTTATCCGCTACGATTTCCTGTTCTCCTACAAAAAATGCCCGGGGTACAGCGTCTGGGTTTTCAAGCACGGCAAATCCGGTGGACGCATCCTGAAAAACCACCTCCGTGCCGGGTAGGGCTCCACGAGCAATGATATACTGTACGTTGAGCAAGTCGAGGGCGGTCTCGTTGGGCATACCCGTACGGGCATCAAACAACACATGATCAAGATAGTCCTGATACCGGCGCAATTTGGCACCGTGGTAACCGCCAATCGATTCGTGAAAATAGGACGGCCGTCCATTTTGAGTGGGTTGCCCTTCCAGCGAAAGCACGCGGAAATGTCCTTTTCCTCCCAAGGCAGCGCGCTGCTCGTTGATGTAGCGGTCGAATCCGTACTCCGTGATGCGGGCTTCGGGGTCCGGCTGCTGGGCTGGCTGGTTTTCGAGAGCGGGAATTAAATAGCGATGCCCCACGCCACCCAGGTCTACCGCAACCAGCACCACCAACGCCCCCTGTAAGGCCCACGCAGGGATTTTTTCTTTGCGGAAGGCAACCAGCCCACCCGCACCCAACAATAAAAAGAGTAAGGTTCGTAGGGCATCGTTCGCAAAGGCATCTTCCCGTTCTGCTCCTACTTCGTCCAAGTACTGGTTGGCAGCCTGTGCAACCCGGGGATCGTTGGGAGACACATTGTTTCCTGCTGCGATCTGCTGGGTAATTTGGGCAAATTCCTGCGGCCTTTCAAAGTTGAAGAAAACCCCTTTGGCCACCAGCAACAACGCGACCAACCCCAAAAGTCCTCCCCAGCCGATATAGAGGGCGCGGGTTTTTTCTTGCTCCGCCTGATCGGACGCCTCCTTCCTTGTGACGAAATACAAGCCATACCCGGCAAGCAGTGCCAGGGTAAGCGCCACCATGCTAAGCCACGTCTCCGGAACCCGGAAGGAGCTAAATAAGGGAAAATAGTTGAACATGGGCCGATTTAGCAGCGGCAGGTTCTCGCCGAGAGAGAACAGCAACATCAATCCGGTACTGATACCCAATGCCCACACAGCGTTGCGGCGTAGCCGCCAGAGTGCAAGGAGAGCGAGCACAATGACAATACCGCCGACATAATGTGGACCGCCCGTAAATATTTTTGGGCCCCAGTACAGTTGACTCCCCCCGTATGCGTCTGCAATAAGCAACGTCACCAGTTCTCCGAACTCATGGCTCCATCCCATGGCATATTCCCACGCCAAAGCCCCTTCCCCGGCAGCACCGCCACTTGAAGCGCCGCGAATGCTGTGGGCTTTGTATTCCGAGATGGGCAGGTAAGGATGGGCAACCATTAGTATCGCCAATACGGAGCCTAACACTAACCATCCTGTGGCTTGGGCATGGGCCTTAATGCGTCCATTGCGCACGGCTCCGATGGTCTCAACAATCCACCAGATCCCACAAGCAAACGCCACATAATAGGTGATCTGAATATGCTCTCCGCGAAAATTTAAGGCCAAGGCAATGGCGAAGAATAGCGCTGATAGCAAGCGCGGATTGCGCAGCGTGTAGATGAAGGCCAGCACCAACCACGGTGCAAAACACAAGGTGATGAATTTGGTGTTATGTCCGGCAACCAGAATAATGGCGGAGAGATACGTGGTTAGGCCATAGGCACATGCGGCCAAGACCCCCGCTCCATGATTGCGCGTCAGATAAAAGACAAGCACGTACATGCCTGCCAGAAGCAGAATAAAATGCGAGAGCGGCCACATAAATCCCCTTAGAAACGTTGAAATCACGTCCAGGTGGGGGATTTCCTTAGGGAGTGAGATGAGGTACCCCGGCATGCCACTGAACGCGTTCGTACTCCACAACGCTTCTTCACCCGTCGCCTCCCGGTATTCGATCATCGACTCGGCCATCGACCGCCACTGCACAATATCACCTCCCACCAACTCCTTCTCGCCAAACAACAGGGGGCCGTAGAATATCAAACCCACCATCAGAAGAAGTAGCCCGCAGACGGCATGCCGTTGCCATTCTTCAAGTCGTTCCCACCATCCGACCTGGCGGGAGGGGTCCTGTGGCGTCAGGTGTTGGCTTTTTTTCTTCTTTTTGGCGGACTTACGAGCCATGCGAACCCGGATTAATCAATTACTTTGGGAACGCGGAAGAAAACACCATCTGCATCCGGCGCATTGCGCAAGGCGTCTTCTTGGGAAATGCGTTCATCTCGGACATCCTTACGCACCACGTTGCTCAGATCCAAAACGTGAGCCATGGGAGCTACCGACGTGGTATCAAGTTCATTCAGTTGGTCTACATAGGCCAACATCGTATTCATTTCTTGCGCCAACCGATCCTCTTCTACCGCTGTAAACTGTAGCCGAGCTAATTGGGCGATATATCGCACCTCTTCTTTTGTAATCGACATGGTGGGTGGCCTGCTTGAATTGATCGCCCTCTCAACGGGAACCCGTGTGCTCTGTTCCTCACGCCTCGCGGATCCCTTCGTTGATGAGATGCTGCATGTCCTGGCGCACCTTTTCCATTATCGAAGGGATTTCCTGACGTCGCCAGTTGGTGGAATCAATCGGAGTACCTACGCGGATGCGGATGATGCCCGGCTTGCCCTGAAACGTACGTTCGTCCATATGCTCAAAAGCGTTGATGACAACAAGTGGAACGAGCGGAACACCGGCCTGCATGGCCAACATAAAGGCTCCCTTTTTTAAAGGCTGGACGGTAGAGGAAAAAGAGCGCGACCCTTCTGGATAAATCAGCACCGAATTTCCATTGCGGATCTGCTGTGCCGCCGCCTGCATACTCTCCAATGCCCGACGGATGTCGCGACGGTCTATCAGGATAGAGGCCGAGTGGCGTAAGGCAAAACCGATGAGGGGCATCTGGGCAAGTTCGGCCTTTGCGACGAAGCCGAAGGGATACGGCATCGCCGACGCCAGGGCCAGGATGTCGAGAGAATTTTGGTGGTTGGCGATGAACACATATGGCTGGGTTGGGGCCAAAGAAACCGTCTCTGCGATCCGAACACGAATCCCTAAAAAGAACAATACACTCTTTGCCCACCGGGAAGCCCACTTTTTAAAGTTTTCGGCCGTCGGACTAGACCGATGCGTAATCACTTGAGCTATGCTGAATGGCACGGTGAGCAGCATCACCACCAACACCCCCCAAACGAACCACAGACGCTGCCCCGAGGGAATGCGCTCCTTCTGTTGTGGCGGTGTTGGCTCCATTCGGTTCTGTGTCCTTCAGAATGCCTTGTTTACGAATCGCTTGTGGTTACCTTGTGTAGGTACTAAACACAGGGGACCTCATCAACGCCAGCCTATGTACGTCCGTCTTTTTTTTGCGCTGTGCCTGTTGCTTCTGGTGGCAGTGCCCTCGAGTCTTGCACAAACTTTGTCCTATTCGTTAAAAGCAGGTTTTTCTGCAACCAATATTTCAGGTGAAGTTGACAACGACTTTGAAGCACGTACAGCGTTGTCGGGCGGATTTGGTCTGGGTTACGATTTTGGCAATGGATTTATGATCCAACCCGAGATCTTGTATCTCGTAAAAGGGGCTTACACGGATACCGAGATTAACACCACCATCATCAACCCTGATGGCTCCAGCGACTCCTTTGACACCCCCGTCCGGGCGCGTTTCGACCTCACCTATATCGAGTTTCCGGTCCTTGCGTCGTACACATTTGGACAGGGACGCCTACAACCCCGGGTCTTCGCAGGCCCCACAGTGGGGTATAATGTGAATGCTTCCGTGAACGTGCGGGCCCGCGATTCGGATACGTACGCCCAATCCTACTCAGACTCGTCCGTGAAAACCTGGGATTATGGAGCTGTCATGGGCATCGGCACTGATATAGTAGTTTC
>JAUIDY010000096.1 GCA_030428385.1 Rhodothermia bacterium
TGATCCGTCCCATGTGCCCAGCGGCATATATGCACGGCAAGCATTGGAATGTGTGGGGATATGGGAGGCCTTGCAAAACCAATTGGTGCCCACCCTCGATGTCCGGGCGGCGCTCATGGCGGTAAGAAGCGGGGCTGCTGAAGCCGCGCTAGTCTATGTGACCGACGCTGCCATCGATAGGGAGGTAGAGGTAGTGATTCGCATTCCAGCACCCTGTCAACCCGATATCCAGTATACCACGGGTGTGATAAAGCACAGCCAAAGGGCGCTACTCGCCATCCAGTTTATTACGTTTGCGTCCGAAACCACACAAGAAGCACGGTGGGAGCGATATGGGTTTATGATACGTACAACCGCTCCCAACACGCCGAACGATTCTGCTTCGCGTTCCATTTTTCCATAGGGTTTTTTAATCATTTATGCTGCTCTCTCCGGAAGAATGGGAAGTCGTAGCCCTCTCGCTACGGGTGGCAGTGGTGGCGGTGCTGGCCTCTTTTCCCTTTGGGCTGCTGATTGCCTATGGGTTGGCCAGGCGCAGAATGCCTGCCTCGTTTCTTGTCGAAAACCTGATTCAGATTCCGCTGGTCCTGCCTCCGGTCGTGACGGGATTATTGGTCCTGATGCTGTTGGGGCCAAACACGGGGGCGGGGCGGGTCATTGAGGCCGTTTTTAATGGCCCCGTTGCCTTTTCGTGGGTTGGGGCGTCGCTGGCAGCGGCCATCGTGGCTTTTCCGCTGATGGTACAAACGATGCGTGTCGCTATCGAACAGATCGACCCCATATTGGAGGAGGCCATTTTTATTGAAGGAGGGGGGGCATGGCAAGCTTTTCGGTATGTCACCTTTCCACTCGCTTTTCGTGGGATCGCTGCCGGGGTGGTGCTTGCTTTTGCGCGGGCCGTGGGAGAATTCGGGGCGACCATCGTGCTCGCCGGTAATATTCCGGGCAAAACCCGCACCCTTCCGCTGGCCATCTTCACGCGCATGAATCAGGTGGAAGGAGACGCCGCTGCACTACGGCTGGTGGTGATTGCCCTGGTCATTTCTGTTGCGAGCCTTGTGGTGAGCGCCCTGTTAACACGCCGTGCCCACCGGGCCGAGGCGTAAGGTGCCCTCATATTCTCCCCGAACTCCCTGGCATAATTCATTGCAGGCGCTCACCAAAGGGGTCAACGGAAGGGTCGAGGAGTAGTGAAATCCTGAACGAAGCGGGTAGGTGGCGACCAGAATCATAAATAATGCAAGTATATTGTTTATTGTCACTAAATAAATTGCAATCAATAAGTAAATTGACTAAATAAATTAGACAATAGAGACAGGGTAACTAGCTGGTTCAATCCTATATGGAAGTGGCAACACCTTTAGAAGGGCTGTTCGCGTCGTATGGAACTTCCACGGCCTACGATGAGATGTTTACCGATCAGATGCACGCACGTGCTCCTTATCGGACGCTCTTTGAGCGCATCCAAAATCTGTCTGTTGCAGAACTCACGCAGCGCCAGCAAGCCGCCGATCTTTCGTTTCTCCATCGGGGCATTACGTTTACGGTGTACGGACATGATGAAGGCACCGAAAAAATATTTCCCTATGATATCGTCCCCCGCATCTTAAGCCGGGCCGAATGGGACCGCATCGAGCGGGGGTTGGCCCAGCGAATCGTGGCGCTCAACCTGTTTTTGAGGGATGTTTATCACGAGGAACGAATCCTCAATGACGGTGTGGTGCCTCGTCGGTTGGTGTATAGCTGCAAGCACTACCGGCGTGAAATGCAGGGCGTTCGGGTGCCTCATGACAATTATGTATCCATTGCCGGCATCGATTTGGTGCGGTTGCCCGATGGGGCTTTTGCGGTGTTGGAGGATAACTTGCGGGTGCCAAGCGGGGTCTCGTACATGCTCAACAACCGGCAGGTGATGCGCAATATTTTCCCGCGCCTCTTTCAGCACTACCATATTCGCACCGTTGACGACTACCCGAAAGAACTGCTAACCACCCTGCAAGAATTAGCCTCCCCCCAGCATCCCGGGCCGATGGTGGTGTTGCTCACGCCGGGGGTGTATAACTCGGCTTATTTCGAGCATACCTTTTTGGCACGTCAAATGGGCATCCCCCTCGTGGAAGGGCGGGACTTACTGGTCCACAATAACAAGGTGTACATGCGCACAACAGCGGGGCTGCGTCGGGTGGACGTGATTTACCGCCGCATCGACGATGATTATCTGGATCCGATTCCTTTTCGTTCGGATTCGGCCTTGGGGGTACCTGGTCTTTTTAATGCTTACCGCGACGGGAATGTCATTCTCGCCAATGCGATAGGGACGGGAATTGCCGATGACAAGGCGTTGTATGCGTACGTACCAGCTATTATTAAATATTACCTGGATGAGACGCCCATACTTCAGAATGTACCGACGTATTTGCTCGAAAAAGACGCCGAACGCAGCCATGTACTTGCAAATTTGGACAAACTCGTCGTGAAGGCTGTTGATGAATCGGGAGGATATGGGATGTTGATTGGGCCACATAGCACGGCTGCACAACGGAAGGAGTTTCGGCAGCGCATCGAAGCCAATCCACGGGGGTATATCGCGCAGCCGACACTTTCGCTCTCCTGCGCGCCCTGTTTTATCGGTGAAAAAATCGTTCCCCGGCATGTGGACCTGCGCCCGTATGTGCTCTATGGGAAGGACGTACGCATCGTCCCCGGTGGATTGACCCGTGTAGCGTTGACCAAGGGCTCACTGGTGGTGAATTCGTCACAGGGGGGAGGAAGCAAAGATACCTGGGTGCTCGACGACTAAGGGCGTCGTGTTTCTACGCCCGCCGCACGATGTGTGGAAGCGAGGAAACAACGAAGCCGACTCTGTTAATTCGAATAACAAACCGCATGCTTTCCCGCGTAGCAGACAGCTTGTATTGGATGAGCCGCTATCTGGAGCGAGCCGAACATACGGCCCGGCTCCTGAATGTGCATTTGCACGGCTTGTTAGACCAGAAGGCGGACTACGTCACCGAACGGTGGGAGCGGGTCTTTCAAAGTTTATACGTAGACATGCCCCTCGATCCGGGAGCGAAGCCCCAGGTCATGATCAACACCCTGGTGCACGCCCTGATGTTTGACCCCAGCTTCCACGGCTCCATTTTGGAAAGCATCTCCCGTGCTCGGCAAAACGCCCGTGAAGTCCGTGAACATATCAGTTCAGAGATGTGGGAACAGCTTAACCGGTTGTTTCTCGTCATGCAGCAAATGAAAGAGCACGATATTAGGAATGGGAACGCGTATGGTTTTTTTCAACAGGTGAAAGATGGTGCGCACCTTTTTCAAGGTGTCACGGATGCGACCAATAGCCATGATCAAGGATGGTACTTCATTCAACTTGGGCGGTATTTTGAGCGGGTGTTGGCGACGGTCAGGTTACTGGAGGCACACTTCGAGGGGCAGCGCAGAATCGAAGGCGTGGTGCTGGGGAATACGCCCTACATGGAATGGGTCGATCTGTTAAAATCGTGTACGGCCTTCGAGGCCTATTGCCGTACCTATTCGGCCAACATCGATCCAGCAAGTGCCACTTCTTTTTTGCTGTTGCACCCAGAGTTTCCCCATTCTGTTCGGTTCGGCATCGGTGCAATCCGCCGCGCCCTTGATTCCCTCACCGACGAGATTCCGTTGCTGAGAGGGAGTGAAGCATTGCGTGTGGCGGGGCGGCTCCAAGCCACGTTGCAGTATGACTCGATCAGCGAAATCATGCAGCAAAATGTGCAACAGTACCTCCGTGACATCAGCATTCGGTGTACGGCCATCCACGAAGCGATGCACAACACCTGCATTGCCTACCCTGTTGAACACGCCTTACCGAGTTAGCTATGCAGTATTCCATCCGGCACCTGTCGGTCTTTTCCTATGATGCTTCCATTGCAGCCAGCCACATGGAGGTGAGGATGCGTCCGCGTTCCGAAACGCAACAGCATTGCTACTCCTTCGAACTCACCGTGTCACCACATGCCCAGGTGTTCACCTACCTCGACTCGTTGCAGAATGCCATCCACCATTTTAACATTCCAGGGAAGCATGATGAAATCAGACTCGAAGCGCACGCTTTTGTTGATGTGCATCCGCCTCCATCCGTGCCCGAGGCACTTCCATTAACGGCGTGGGACCAACTAGATGAACAGTTGGAGACGGGGCCTCAACTGAGCATGTTGTTACCCAGCGCGTTCGCCAAACCTTCAGCGGCCTTGGAGGCATTTATTGAAGAAATGGGCATCTCCAGAAAGGAAGACCCCCTCACCACACTTACTCAGTTGAACACCCTCTTGTACGATGGGTTTGCCTACAGCCCCAAAAGCACCCACGTGCATTCCCCCATCGATGATGCCCTGGCGGCCCGAAGCGGCGTCTGCCAGGACTTTGCCCACCTGTTTATCACCCTGGCCCGACAGTTAGGTATTCCCTCCCGGTATGTGAGCGGCTATTTATATCACCGTCCCGATGCCAATGAGCATGAACGTTCGGCAGAAGATGGGTCGCACGCCTGGGTCGAATCATTCCTGCCCGAATTAGGGTGGGTGGGCTTCGATCCGACGAACAACAGCAGAGCAGGGGATCGGCACATTCGGGTTGCCCTCGGGCGCGATTATGCAGATGTCCCGCCCACCCGGGGCGTATATCGCGGCGATGCCCGTAGTATGCTTCAAGTGGGCGTTCAAGTACGCCAAACGCGCTTCCCGATGAAAGAAGAGCAACTCCCGGAAATGGCCCTGGTTCAACAGGGGGGCGACCTGGACATGGACCCGGAAAAAATGGTGCAGGTTCAACAACAGCAATAGCACAACGGGGCTATTAAAAAGCCATGGAAAATCGAAAAAGTGATAAGATGAAATCCGATTTTTTATGATCTTGGCCGATACCAGTATCGGGGCAACCCAAGAGGAACTGCGTTTAAAAACAACGATGGGCAACGGCGGGCATGGATGATGTACGATTGCGGGCAGCGCTGGAAGTCTACTACCAGCAGGTCAAAGCCGTCATTCTAGACAAGCAGCACCCAGTTACGGGGTTGCTTCCTGCCAGCACGGCTGTAACTGTTCATGGGGACTACCGCGATGCTTGGGTGCGCGACAACGTATACAGCATCCTGGCCGTCTGGGGGCTGGCACTGGCGTACCGAAACATCGACGATGATGGGGGGCGGGGCTTCGAACTGGAGCACAGCACGATCAAGCTGATGCGGGGATTGCTGCGCGCCATGATGCGGCAGTCGCACAAAGTGGAGGCGTTTAAAAAAACCCAGGCCCGCGAAGATGCCCTGCACGCCAAATACGATACCGTAACGGGCGGGGTGGTGGTGGCCGACGATGCGTGGGGCCACCTGCAAATTGACGCCACCTCTCTTTTTTTGCTGACCCTCGCACAGATGATTGCGTCGGGGCTGGATATCATCTCCACCCTTGATGAAGTGAACTTCGTCCAGAACCTGGTCTTTTATATCGACCGGGCGTATCGAACGCCGGATTATGGCATCTGGGAGCGGGGTGAGAAAATGAACCGGGGCGGACTTGAACTCAACGCCAGTTCGCTGGGCATGGCGAAGGCGGCCCTCGAAGCCTTGTCTGGGTTTAACCTGTTCGGTGCTCGGGGTTCGCAAGCATCGGTAGTGCATGTGATCCCGGATAATATCGCGCAGGCCGGCATTACCCTTCGTTCGTTGTTGCCTCGGGAGTCGAGCACCAAAGAAGTGGATGCCGCCTTGCTGAGCGTTATTAGTTTTCCTGCATTTGCGGTGAATGATCCGGCGTTGGTGTCGCGGGTACGGGAAGAGATTGTCCACAAACTTGAAGGGCGGTACGGGCTCAAACGGTTTCTCCGAGACGGGCACCAGACGGTACTGGAAGATGATACCCGGCTACATTATCAAGCTGAGGAATTAAAACAGTTTGAGGATATTGAGTCGGAGTGGCCTCTGTTTTTTACGTATCTCTTTCTTGATGGGCTTTTCCGGGGCGATGCCGATCAGGTAACGGCGTATGCCCGCAAGCTGAACGATGTGCTGGTGGACCAGGATGGTTATGAGCTGTTGCCTGAACTGTTTTTTGTGCCCGAAGACCGCGTAGATGAGGAGAAGGAGCAACCCCACAGCCAGGAGCGGCAGTCTAACGACAACATCCCGCTCGTGTGGGCGCAGAGCCTGTATCTGCTGGGCCGACTGTTGCAGGAAGGGTATTTACAGCCGAGTGATATCGATCCGCTTGGGCGTCATCAACCCGTGGTGGAGCGGCGCCCGGTGGTGCAATTGGTAGTGCTGGCAGAAGACGAGGCCCTGAAGGCAGAACTTGCCACGCACGGCGTGCTGGCCGAAACCCCTCAGGCGCTTTTCCCCGTTGAAGTGCGGTTTCCCGATGAAGTAGCAGCGGCGTACGAACAAGTGGGCCGCAACGACAAGCTCGGACTCACCGGTCGCCCGCTCCGGCGAATGAAAAGCATGTCTACGAGTCGGCTTTACCGCTTGGGGGGAAAAACAGTGGTGTGCCTGTCGCCGTTTTTTATGCAGCGCGAATTCTACCTTGCGTTCGACATGGATTTCCTGGTGGCACGCTTTAAGAGCGAACTGGCCTATATCCACCGCCATTGGGCCCAACTGGGGCGTCCGACAGTCACCATTCTTCTCACACACAGCCTGCTTGAATCTGGTGAGAATGTCTTTTATGCGTTGATGCAGCAGGTGCGGACGGGGCACGTGGAGGGGATTCCCGTGAAGGCAGGTCGGCTGGCGCAACTTATGCCTACTGCCTGTTTCGAGCGCATTGATGATTTGCACAACTACGTCTTCGAAGATCCCATCCTGGTGAACCTGGCGGAATCCCATACGGTGCTGCTCCAGCGAGATTTCCATTGTGTACTTCCCAACACCGCTGAGTTGGAGATCGAGTTGGAGCATGATGTGGACGCCCTCATCGGAACGCTGGAATCGTCGGCTAACTTGTATGAACAGGTAGAAATACTCGCAGCGTTGGCGCGCCTTCAGGGGCTGGAGCATGTCTTTTCGCTTCGCACGCAAAACGTGACGGTGCGGCAGTTGCTGGAAGAGGTATACGAACAAGCAGGGCGGAGGCGGCTCTGGGCTGTTGTCCGCCGGGCGGCCAGCCTGCTCGGCAAATTCGATGTTGATCTTTTTTATGCCGTGGGGGCCATCCTTGTCCGTCAAAAAAATGTGCTGCTCGGCCGTGCCTACAGCAAGGATTCGTTGATTGACCAGCCGATCCCTCCCGATACCTTGCTGGATAAAATTAACACCTATTGTCGCGATGACATTCGGGACCGCGTATTGACACAGGAAATCCTGGTATACCTGGGTTTGTTAATCAAAGCCAAGCCCGAGCTGTTTGCCGATTTGCTGACCATTCGCGTGAGCTATCTCATCCTGCTGCTCACCAGCGAGTTAGGCCGTGATCTCCAACTCACGCAGGATGAAGCCTACGAGCACCTCATGCACATGGCCCCCTCAAATATTCAGAAGCGCCTGCGGGGGGTGTTGGAGCATTATCAAAACATGGGCCTGGTCATCGAGCAGATGGAGTCGTTGCGAGCCCAGCAGCCAGAAAGCCGGCTCACGTGGGCACAAGATGAGGAATTGGAGGCGCTTCAAGCCCCGCCCGAAGGGTGGTTTCGCTGGCGTCAGTACCGAGGCATCCTAAACCGGGTACCGGAGAACCTGTACGCCCGCATTTGGCGGCTCTTTGAACACACGCAGGGGCTCATCATTGGGGAAAAGTTGGAGCGCCGTAATCGCCTCGACAGCCGGGTGGTGCTTTCAGACATGACCCCCGGCGAGAAAGACTTTGCCTTGCGTATAGAACACCTGCTCAACAAATTACCCTCGCCCGAATACCGGCACCTGAACCTCGAAGCACTCACGGTGCTCTCTCGTTTTGCTGAGCAAAACCCTAGCCTGAAGGTGGATGGCTACCTCGTTTTGGATGTGCTCATCGGGCATGCGGTCCGGCTGGCCTATATTGACAAACACCCAGCGCGTGAAGCCACCTACAACGAGCACAAAGCCGATGCATGGACCCTTTTCCATGCCCGCCCGCCGGTAGCGACCACCGAATATATGATCAAAGCCTTCCGCTACTTACTTGATTATGGTACCGAAGCGACACCCGAGTTGGAGCTTCATGCGGTCTGATATGACGCCGCCAAGGCACTGATTTTTTTAACGGTGCGCCAGTTGCGGGCCGTCGCGGGGACGCCTAATAACCGTTCCGCCATTTCTGCCAATTTCGACCTCCCAAACCCGTCGGGCGTGTGCAGATAAAAGACCCTGTCGGAAAGGAGAAAACGTTCGGTGCTGGATTTGAGAGACTGAAGTTTCTCGATTGCCGGAGAGGTTGGAGGCGCGGCGAGGAAAAACAAGTGCACCGTTTTGGGGGCTTCTTCCGCTTCAGGAAAAGGGTTGCCCGCTACGGCTGCCTCAAACTGATCGACGGGGAGCAGTAAAACGCGGGGACGGAAGCCATGATCGCGTTCAATTGCGGTAGCAATGGCCGCTTCTATTTTCGCAGGATCGGCGACGTTTGCTTGAAAGACCACGTTGCCGCTCTGGATGTATGTTTTCACGTTGTGTAATCCAAGCGATTCAAGCACCAGTACCAGTTCCTGCATGCGTATCCGACGGCCTCCAACGTTGATTCCGCGTAGCAATAGAATCCAGATGTTCATGGGTGTTTTTACCAGTAAGAAACACTAAGGAAGAGTCACCTGCATGAGGTCGCTCTCGTTCCGGTCCACCTGCACAAAAAGGAGGTGCTGCCCATCGGGGGAAATGCTGATTCCGGGGTTGTGTACGGGAAGTGGCCCCAACGACACCGCGTGCCCCGTGTTGAGCGAGGAATGAACCAACAGGGTTTGATCGTCGTCGGCCGTCTCGATGAAATAGAGATCGTCTGCTACCAGGTGCCAACTGCCCCATTCATTCTTTGGCAGCCGGTTGGTTACGAGGGTTTCTTCGTTGGATTGGAGGTCCCTTCTCCAAAGCCCCCGCTCATTGTGTTTGGTGTAATACATCGACTGTTGATCGGGTGAAAATCGGGGCGCGTATCCAGCCGTGACAAACTCGGCATCGTCGTCTCCTTCTGCGAGTGATACCTCCCAGATTTCCCAGACGCCGCGACGGTTGGTAGTGACATACAACGCCTGTCCATCGGGTGACCAGGTAGCCGCAATATCGGCAGCGGGATGGGTGGTGATGCGGCGGGGAGGGCCTCCGTTGGCTTCAATCACGTAAATATCAGCGTTCCCATCCAGCCGCGCATCGAATAGGATTTGTGAACCATCGGGTGACCAACGGGGGGTGTTGACAAAAGGACCGCCAAAATGGGTGAGTTGCATCGCATTGGCCCCATCCGCGTCGGCGAGCCATATTTCGTAGCTACCCGAACGTGTGGACATAAACACCACCTGGCTTCCATCGGGAGAATAGGCCGGGCTCAGGTCCCAACGGGTGGACGCCGTAAACAGTGTCGGGGCCGATACGTTTTGCGTATCCAGCGAAACCCGCCAGATATTTTTGTCGAGGATGTGTTGCTGGTAGACGAGTTGCCGGGTGGCGGCGTTAAATGAAGGACGCTGCACGCCATCCCCGCCCGTTAGCAGCCAACGTGGTGGCTGAGAACCCGAAAGACGAAGTGCCCAGATACCGAATGCTCCATCCCGGTCAGAGGCATACAAGATCTCGTCAGCTTCCTCCCACGAGGCCCCGGCAATCCGCTGGTTTTCATCAGTGAGTTGCTCAGGTTCGCCACCCGCCACGGCTACACGGAACAGGTTATCAAGGCCCAGGCTGGTTGAGCGGACAAAAACGACATGCAGCCCATCTGGAGAAAAGGTGGGAAGCCCATCCGTCATGCCCGGCGGAGGAGTGGTTAAAGGAAGGCGTTCGTGGGTGGTGGGGTTAAACAGCGCAATGGCTGGAGGGCCGGCATCTTCCTCCACGAACGCAATCCATTCACTCGTGGGTGACCAGTCGATTTTGGTATGGCGATGCGAGGCGCAGGGTGTCAGCGGGCGGGCCCGCCCGCCAGTAGCGGAAACGACGAACACTTCGCAGCCGTCGGCGGTGCGGATAAACGCAAGCTGTTGTCCATCAGGCGACCAGACCGGGTTGAAGTCGCTTCCCCCCTCGGTGATCTGCTGCGGTGTGTCGCTGCTGGGGACCTTGACGAAGATATTAAACCCGTCAGGAACGGTGTTTTCCCACGCGAAGGCCAGGCGGTTGCCATCGGGTGCCCAGTCCGCACCATATTCACGTCCCGGATAAGAAGTAAATGGGACCGGGCGGAGCGAGACTGACGAGGATTGAGGGGAGGATGGTCGGCTGTACCATCCTAAAAACAACAACGGAAAAACCACGAACAAGGCCAGTCCAAGGGGGATCAACCAGTGTAGCGACGAGGAAAAGGAGGGCGATGAAACGGGAGCGGTAGGTGGGCGCTGGGTTGGGGAGGGAGATGCGGTGGTAGCTGGGGCCACACTAAGGCTGAGGCCATCGCCGAGATACGCTGGAGGCGTGGCTGAAACCGGTGCAATAAGCCGATAGCCCCGTTGCCGTATTGTTTCGATGTACTGCGGGCGGCGGGGATTGTCGCCAAAGTGCTTTCGTAGTTCAGAGATCGCCCGGTTTAAGGGGTCGTCGCCTACTTCCACGTCAGCCCACACCGTTTCGAGTAATTCCTCACGGGTTACGACGTCGCCTGCATGATTGGCCAGGTGCAGCAACACCGCCATGATCCGAGGCTCGACCTGGACGGCTTCATCTTTCCCCTCCATGCGGTTGAGTAGCGGGCGAATGCGCCATTCCTCAATCCAAAAATCTACGTTGGTGTTCATCAATCAGTGGACCCAGTCCGTCAGCATACGGACACCTCAGCGAAAACAAGCGATGGCTCCCCATACTCCCCCCACCCCGCTTCTGGTTTCATTCACGGGGCAACAGCAAGAAATTATCTCTTCCACAGCAAAACCACAGGCAAAAAACCCCCCTATCGCCCTAGTATATGCCAACTGCCGGGAATTCCGGGAGACCTTCTTAAACCTGAATTCCATTGTCCGAATGAAAATCACAACCACCTTTCTAGCCTTATTACTACTGGCAACTGCTGGTTTTGTATACCAAAAAAAGGAAGCCACGTCCACAGAGATCACAGAAGTTGAACAGGTGGCCCGCTGGTACCTCGAAGGCACTGGACAACGCAACCTCGAAAGCCTCAAACGCGCTTTCGACAACGACCATGCCCGCCTTCAATATATGAGAGATGGCGCGTACCAGGAGGTTTCGTTTTTGGATTGGTACGCACGTATCGAATCGAGCCCCAACAATGGCCCATCCGACCGTGAAGAGATCATCGCCTCTGTGGACATTGCAGGCGATGCGGCCGTGGTCAAGATCGTGCTGATTTATCCGAATGGGAACCGGATCACTGACTACCTATCGATGCTCAAGGCCGATGGTGAGTGGCGGATCGTAAATAAGATCTTTACCCGCGAGTAAGAATCCACGGCGCAGGTACTACCGAATCACGGGCAAATCCCCAATGCCTTTGCTGGGAAGCACCGTAGCGCCCACAAGGTATTCGTCCACGGCACGGGCAGCTTCACGGCCTTCGGAGATGGCCCACACGATGAGTGATTGCCCCCGACGCATGTCTCCAGCGGCGAAGACATGGGGGAGGTTCGTTTGGTACTTGCTGTCTGTCTGGGCATTGCCCCGGGCATCCAGCGTCACGCCGAGTTGGCCCAGCACGCCGTCCGGCTCAGGTCCGGTGTATCCCACAGCTACTAGAACGAGGTCGGCGGGCCAGGTTTTTTGGCTGTCTGCCACTTCTTCAAACTTCATGCGCCCGTCGTCCCCACGCACCATTTCCACTTCCACGGTCTCCAGGCTGGTTACTTTGCCATCATTCCCTGTGAATGACTTGGTCAGGATGCTCCAGAAGCGATCGGCCCCTTCCTCGTGCGACGAACTGGTTCGCAGGATCATGGGGTAATACGGCCACGGCTGGCGCTCGGGACGTTCGCTGGTGGGCATGGGAAGCAACTCAAACTGGGTAATCGACTTGGCCCCATGGCGGTTGGAGGTGCCCACACAGTCGCTGCCGGTGTCGCCGCCGCCGATGACGATGACGTGTTTGCCCTTGGCATGGATCTCGGGGACTGGCAGGGTCTTTTGCGCAAGCGCATCTCCTGCCACGCGTTGGTTCTGTTGCGAGAGGAAATCCCACGCAAAATAAATCCCTTCGAGGTCACGGCCCGGAATGGGGATGTCGCGGGGTTTGGTGGCTCCGCCGCATAGCACGATGGCATCGAAGTCGCTGAGTGTATCGACGGGCACGTCTTTGCCGATGTGCATGTTCGTTTTAAACGTGATGCCTTCGGCCTCCATCACAGCGAGGCGGCGGTCGATGTTGCTTTTGTCGAGTTTGAAGTCGGGGATGCCGTAGCGGAGAAGCCCACCGATGCGGTCGTGGCGCTCGAAGACCGTCACCGTATGTCCAGCCTGGTTGAGTTGGTCCGCCGCTGCCAAGCCAGCGGGTCCAGAGCCGATAACCGCCACAGTTTTGCCCGAGCGCTTCTTGGGCGGCTTTGGCTTTACCCAGCCTTCCGTAAAGGCCCGTTCGACGATGGCCAGTTCAATCTGTTCGATGGAGACAGGTGGCTCGATAATGCCAAGGACACAGGCCGATTCACACGGTGCCGGGCACAGCCGGCCCGTAAACTCCGGGAAGTTATTCGTCGAGCGCAGCCGTCGGTACGCCGCTTTCCACTGGTCATTGTAGACGAGGTCGTTCCAGTCCGGGATCACATTGCCCAACGGACAGCCCGACTGGCAGAACGGCACGCCGCAGTCCATGCACCGGGCCGCCTGGCGCTGGACGCGCTCGGTAGGCGACGGGGCATACACTTCGTTGTAGTCCTGCACACGCTCCGTAACGGGGCGTGACGTAAATCCCTCGCGGGTGAATTCCATGAAGCCGGTGGGCTTTCCCATGGCACTAGTGGGTCTCGGTGTGAAAGGGGACAGGAAAGAGTGGGAGGGGGGAACGGAAGGGCGGGTGGGTAGCCCCGGCCGATCCCCCTGTTGAACTCCCAAACTAGGCAGCTACCTGTTTCAAGGAAGCCTTCTTCTTGGAGCGACGGCTGGTTTGCTCGGCCTGGCGTTCTTCTTCGAGGCGCTGGAGGGCAAGGCGGTACTCGGTCGGCATCACCTTGATAAACTCGCCAAGGGCTTGCTCCCAGTTATCGAGGACCCATTGGGCCACCGTGCTGCCGGTGTAGTGGGCGTGATTTTCGATCATCGATTTTAATTCGGCGATGTCAGCGGGATCGGTGACGTCTTCCAACTCCACCATTTCCATGTTGCAGCGCCCGGCGCGGAAATCGTGGGTACCGTCGAGGACGTACGCGACGCCGCCGCTCATGCCTGCGGCAAAGTTGCGCGACGTAGGGCCAAGGACCACCACACGACCGCCGGTCATGTATTCGCAGCCGTGGTCGCCCACACCTTCCACCACCGCCCGCACGCCGCTATTACGCACGCAGAACCGCTCGCCAACGCGTCCTCGGATGTAGGCTTCGCCGCTGGTGGCGCCATAAAAGGCCACGTTGCCCACGATGATGTTTTCATGGGGGTTAAACGTGGCGCCTTCGGGTGGAGTAATGATAAGTTTCGCCCCCGAAAGGCCCTTGCCGAAATAGTCGTTGGCGTCGCCCGAAATACGCACGGTGATGCCTTTGGCACCGAAGGCGCAAAAGCTCTGACCCGCCGAACCCGTTGCATTGATCTGGATCGTGTCATCCGGAAGCCCTGCATCTCCGTACCGTTTGGCCACTTCGGCGCTGAGCATTGTGCCTACGGTGCGGTAAATGTTGCGGATGGGTAAGTCGATTGTCACGGGTTTGCCACGTACCAGCGCAGGCTTGGCCTTTTCGATCAGTGTGTGGTCAATAGCCTGTTCGAGGCTGTGGTCTTGGATGTTGGCATCAAAGGGCTTGAGGAATGACGGCGTTTCAACGGAGTGCAGCAGGTCTTGCAGGTCCAGGTGTTTGGCCTTCCAGTGCTCCACGTCGGTGCGTGTTTTCAGGCTATCGACACGGCCCACCATTTCTTCCAACGTGCGGAAGCCAAGCTGTGCCATGATCTGTCGCACCTCTTCCGCCACGAAGTGGAAGTAGTTGATCACATGCTCGGGGGTGCCCGTGAATTTCTTCCGTAACTCTGGATTCTGCGTCGCGATGCCAACCGGGCAGGTGTTCAGGTGGCATTTTCGCATCATGATGCAGCCCATCGAGATGAGCGGGGCGGTGGAGAATCCGAATTCCTGCGCGCCGAGTATGGCGGCAATCGCCACGTCGCGTCCCGTTTTAAGCTGCCCGTCGCATTCCACGATGATTCGGTTGCGCAGGCCATGGTGAACGAGCGTCTGGTGTGTCTCCGCAAGGCCCAACTCCCACGGCATCCCGGCATGGGCCAGTGACGTTCGGGGCGATGCGCCCGTGCCACCGTCGTGTCCGCTGATGAGCACCACATCGGCCTTGCCCTTGGCGACCCCGGCAGCAATGGTGCCCACCCCTACCTCGGAGACGAGCTTCACATTGATGCGCGCCTGCGGGTTGGAGTTTTTTAGGTCGTGAATAAGCTGGGCGAGGTCCTCAATCGAATAGATGTCGTGGTGCGGTGGCGGTGAGATTAGCCCAACGTACGGCGTCGAGTGGCGCGTCTTGGCAATCCAGGGATACACCTTTTGGCCCGGAAGCTGGCCGCCTTCGCCTGGCTTGGCCCCCTGCGCCATCTTTATTTGGATTTCGTCGGCGCTGGTGAGGTAGCCGATGGTCACGCCAAAGCGCCCGGAAGCCACCTGTTTGATCCGGCTCCGACGGGGACTGTCGCGGTCGTAGCGCTCGGGTTTTTCGCCGCCCTCGCCCGTATTACTTTTGCCGCCCAACTGGTTCATCGCCTCGGCGAGGGTTTCGTGGGCCTCGGCGCTAATGGACCCGTATGACATCGCGCCGGTCTTAAAGCGCTTGACGATTTCTGTCCACGGCTCCACTTCATCGAGGGGCACGGGGTCGTTCACTGGCTTCCACTCCAGCAAGCCCCGCAGGGTGCCGCGCTGGCGGTTGTGCTCGTTGATCAGCGAGGAAAATTCTTCGAACGTCTGCGGGTCGTTGCGCTGGGTGGCGTGTTGCAGTTTCGAGATGGTCATCGGGTTGTATTGGTGCGCCTCGCCACCGCGCCGCCATTGGTACCGACCGCCTACGTCCAGCGTCGGCTCTTCATCCGTCGCCAGGGTTTTAAACGCATGTTCGTGGCGCATCCGGCACTCTTCAGAGATTACCTTTAGACCAACGCCACCAATACGGGTGGGGGTGTAGGTAAAGTACCGATCCACCAGTTTCTGGCTCAGTCCTACCGCTTCAAAAATCTGCGCCGACTGGTAACTTTGCAGCGTTGAGATGCCCATCTTCGACATCACCTTGAGGATGCCTTTCCCGATGGCCTTGATGTAGTTTTTCTCGGCCTTCTCTGCCGACGTTACGCTGATCCGGTTTTTGATTGCCAACTCGCGCATCGTCTCCAGCGCGAGATAGGGGTTTACCGCGCTTGCCCCGAAGCCAAGCAGCAGGCAGAAATGATGCACTTCGCGGGGCTCACCACTCTCCACAATCAGGGCACAGCGCGTGCGCAACCCTTCGCGAATCAGATGGTGGTTGATCGCTGAGGTGGCCAGCAAGGCCGGGATGGCCGCTTCTTTGCTTCCAAGGTTGCGGTCGGACAAAATCAGCAGCCGGGAGCCTTCTTCCACAGCATGTGCGGCTCGGGCACACAATACATCGAGCCATTCCATGAGTCCTTCACCGTCGCGTTTCACATCGTACTTGATGGAGAGCGTCATCGTGCGGAAGTTGGGGTCCTCGTTGGCTCGGATGCGTGCCAGGTCGCGGTTGCTCAGGATTGGTTGCTTCAGAAAAAGCTGGTGCGCGTGCTCCGGGGTTTCAGTGAACAGGTCGCCCTCAAAGCCCATGTAGGTGTACAATGACGTCACCATCTCCTCGCGGATAGCGTCCAACGGGGGGTTGGTCACCTGGGCGAAGAGTTGCTTAAAATAGTCATACAGCAGCCGAGGGCGTTCCGACAGCACAGCCAGTGGGGTGTCGTCGCCCATCGAGCCCAGCGGTTCCTTGCCCACATCGCCCATTGGGCCGATGAGCAACTTCAGGTCTTCCAACGTATACCCAAACCGCCGCTGCTCCCGGTGCAGATGCTCCTCGTTGAAAGACGGTATCTTTACTTTATCTGGAAGGTCATCGACTGACTTCATGTGTGCGTCGAGCCAGGCTCCATACGGCTGTTTCCAGCTAATGCGATCCTTGATCTCTTCGTCGCTAACTACCCGTCCTTCCTCCAAGTCGACAAGAAACATGCGGCCTGGTTGCAAACGCCCTTTCTCCTGTACATTCTCCGGCGCAATGTCCAGTACCCCGGTTTCGGAAGCGAGCACCGCAAAGCCATCTTTGGTGATCGTGTAGCGAGAGGGGCGCAGGCCGTTGCGGTCGAGCACAGCCCCGAAGTACCGGCCGTCCGTAAAGGGAATCGTCGCCGGACCATCCCAGGGCTCCATCAGGCAGGCGTGGTACTTGTAAAACGCCTTCTTGTGCTCCGGCATGGTGAGGTCGTGCTCCCAGGCTTCCGGGATCAGCATCATCATGGCATGCGGCAATTCCCGGCCGGTATGGCAGAGTAACTCGAGAGCGTTATCGAGTGTCGCGGAGTCGCTGTCGCCTTCGGTGAGAATCGGGAGCACCTTGGCAAGGTCGTCGCCAAAGACTTCGGAAGTAAAATGGCGTTCGCGGGCACGCATCCAGTTGACGTTGCCGCGCAGCGTGTTGATCTCGCCGTTGTGGCACAGGTACCGGAACGGATGGGCGAGCGACCATTTTGGAAAAGTGTTCGTGCTGAAGCGCGAGTGGACCAGCGCCAACGCACTTTCCATGAGTGGGTTGGAAAGATCCGGGAAATACTTCGGCAGTTGCTCGGTCGTGAGCATGCCTTTGTACACCAGCGTCTTCGATGATAGAGAGGCGATGTAAAAAATGTGACTCCCAGCGGTCGGGGCCTTGCGGGCCTTCTTTTCGAGCACCTTGCGGATCACAAATAGCTTGCGCTCGAAATCCTCTGCGAGGGTGTATTCGCCACGTCCAACGAACACCTGCCACATCGCGGGCTCGGTAGCAAGGGCGGCTTCACCCAGTTTGGCCGACCGCACCGGAACCTTGCGCCACCCCAAGAAGCGCTGCCCTTCTGCGCGAATCACCTGTTCCACCCACAGCTTGCCGATGGTTTGTTGAGCAGGTTCTTTCGACAAAAAGACAAACCCTACGCCATACGTCCCGGCTTCCGGAAGCGTGAAGCCTAGTTCTTCCGTTTTTTCGCGTAAGAACGCATCCGGCACCTGGATCAATATCCCAGCACCATCGCCCGTGTCGGCATCACACCCGCAGGCACCACGGTGGTCGAGATTGATCAATATCTCAACACCTTTTTGCACGATGTCATGGGATTTCTCGCCTTGGATGTTACAGATCATCCCGACGCCACAGGCATCGTGCTCAAACTGGGGATCGTATAAGCCTTGACGGATTAGGGGCTCCATGTAGGTGGGGTTTTGGGGTGGTAGGGGTGGGGGTGTGCTTGCTTAAACTGCCGCTGGTTGCGGGGCTTCAAGGGTGGGGACGCCGCGTTCGAGCAGATGATAGCGCAGACCATCCGCGAGGGCTTCCCAACTCGCGTCGAGGATGTTGGTGGAGACGCCCACGGTATTCCAGGTCGTTTCGCCGTCCGTATGCTCCACGAGCACCCGAACGGAGGCAGCGGTGCCATCTTGGGGCGTCAAGACCCGCACTTTGTAGTCGGAAAGCCGCACTTCGCCAAGCTGCGGATAGAAGCCAAGCAGTGCCCGTTGCAGCGCTACCGACATGGCGTCGACGGGGCCATTGCCTTCGGTGGCAATGAGCGTACGTTCGCCCTGGACGGTTACGGCAAGGGTCGCTTCCGAGACGCCTTCGCTGGTGCCATTTTTTTCGCTTCGCACGCGCAGGCGCTCCAACGAGAAATAGTCGGTGGATTCCCCTTGCTGGGCACGCAAGAGCAGCGTAAACGTGGCCTCGGCCGCCTGAAACTCGTAGCCCAGGTGTTCCAACTCTTTGATCCGCGTCACAGCTTCGCGGGCGACTTGGGCATCTTTAAAGTTTATGCCCAACTCCTCGGCTTTGTAGTGGATATTGCTCTTTCCGGCGAGGTCGGAGACGAGGACACGTCGGCGGTTGCCCACGGATTCGGGCTCCAAATGCTCGTACGCGCGCGGCTCTTTCATGACAGCACTTACATGGATGCCGCCTTTGTGTGCAAAGGCACTGCGGCCCACGTAGGGCGAGCGGTCCACGGGGTCAAGGTTGGCGACGTCGTAGACGAAGTGGGAGAGGTCAAACAGTCCCCGCAATTGCTCGTCCCTGACACAGGAATAGCCCATTTTGAGCTGAAGGTCAGGGATGACCACCGCTAGATCTGCATTGCCGCACCGTTCGCCAATGCCGTTGATGGTGCCTTGTACGTGGCGGGCGCCCGCCGCAACGGCCATCAGTGAATTCGCCACGCCACAGCCGCCATCATTGTGGGCATGGATGCCCAACGTCTGCTCAAAACGGGAGGCGACATCGGCCACAATGGTCTGGACTTCAAACGGGAGCGTCCCACCGTTGGTGTCGCAAAGGACGAGCGTATCGGCTCCTGCTCCGGCGGCAGCCCGCAGGGTTTCGAGGGCGTAGGCTGCGTCGGCCTTGTAGCCGTCGAAAAAATGCTCGGCGTCGTAAATGACGCGCTTGCCATGAGCCCGCAGGTATTCAACCGAGGAACGGATAATTTCGAGGTTTTCTTCCAGCGTCACGCCGAGCGCCACCTGAGCGTGGAGCGTCCAACTCTTACCAAAAATGGTCGCGATGGGCGTCTCGACATCCAGGATGCTCTGGAGGTTGGGGTCATCCTCCGGGGCGAACTGGGCGCGGCGTGTCGAGCCAAAGGCCGCCAACTGCGCATGCTCCCATTCGAGGTCTTTCGCCTGCTCAAAAAACGCACGGTCCTTGGGGTTGGAGCCGGGCCAACCACCCTCGATAATGTCAATCCCGAACCGGTCCAAGCGCTTGGCAATACGCACCTTGTCGTTCGCCGACAGGGTGACGTGCTCGGCCTGCGTACCATCGCGCAGGGTCGTGTCGAAGAGTTCAATCTTCTTCATGGCTTTTGGGATTGAAGGGTTGGTGTGGTGGTGTACTTAGGAAGGCATCAACCCGGCTTGGCGGGCGTATTCAAAAACATTCCCGGCCTTGAGGATGTCTGCGACATCGCCCAGCGGGTTCAGTAGGAAAACTTCTCCGGTGGTGTGGTTGGTTAATTGGGCTAGTTTGGTGTCAATTTCCACGTCGTCGCCAGTACGGATTTTGTCTACGAGCCGGGTGCGTGACTCGAAGGGGACCACGAAGCCGCCGTCCACCGAATTCCGGTAAAAAATCCGAGCGTAGCTTTCCGCCACCACGGCTTCGCAACCTGCCTCTTGGAGTGCAAAAGGGGCATGCTCACGGGAGGAGCCGCAGCCAAAGTTGGTGCCGCCAATGACGATGGTGTATTCGCTTTTGTAGGCGTCAGGCTGGGTAAACGGACGTTCGCCGTACGGGAGGCCTTGCTCGGCAACCGGGACGCCGCACAGCGCAAATCGTCCGTAAAGCCGCCGCTCGTCAGGCTTGGTCAGGCTGTAGACCAAATGCTCGGCGGGGATTATCTGGTCGGTGTCGATATTGTTGCCCACCACATAGGCGAGGCCACGGATGATTTCTTTCATAATGTTTGCGGTCGGCTATCGGCGCTTTGATCCGATAGCTAGTGACGGTTATAAGCGTGTTGCTCCCAGTTGTAATGGTCGAGGCGGAGACACGTTGTTTCGTCTCACGAGCCGAGGGCTGACAGCCATTAGCCGACAGCCGGAAGCCTACCTCACACCAGCACTTCGCGCGGGTCGGTGATCACACCCGTGCAGGCCGACGCCGCCACGGTGAGCGGCGAAGCGAGGTACACGGACGCTTGTTTCGAACCCATACGACCTGGGAAATTCCGGTTGGTGGTGGAGATCACGACTTCGGTGTTGTGCGTGCGCCCGAAGGTGTCCGGGGGGCCACCGAGGCACGCGGCGCAGCTCGATTTCCCGATCTGGCAACCCGCGTTGATAAAGATGTCGTAGAGCGTGTCGCCGCCCAGCGTGACCTCGTGCAACTGGCGGGCGATTTCGGTGGTGGCGGGCACGATGTAGGTCTCTACGGCCACTTCCTGACCGCGCAAGATGCGGGCAGCCGCCTGGAAGTCTTCGAGCTTGCCGCCCGTGCAACTGCCCACGTAGGCGCGATCGAGCTTCGTTCCGGCGACTTCGCTGACGGTGGCTTTGTTGTCCGGGCTGTGTGGCTTCGCAACGATCGGCTCCATGGTCGAGACGTCGTACACCCGTTCGGAATGGAAGCGGGCATCGGCGTCGCCGTACACGGGCTCGAAAGCCTCGGAGGTGCGCTGCCGGACGTATTCAAACGTGACTTCGTCGGGCGCGATGATGCCGTTTTTGGCACCGCCTTCGATGGCCATGTTGCAGAGCGTCATGCGCTCCTGCATGTCGAGGTCGTACACCGCTTCGCCATCGAACTCCATCGTGCGATACGTCCCGCCGTCGCAGCCGATGTCACCGATGATAGCCAGAATCAGGTCCTTCGCCATGAGGTAGGGCGGGAGGGCGCCTTCGAAGACAAACCGCATCGTCTCCGGCACTTTCACCCAGATCTTGCCCGTGCCCATGATGAGCGCTGCGTCGGTGTTGCCCACGCCCGTCGAGAACAAACCGAAGGCACCGGAGGTGCAGGTGTGGCTGTCGGTGCCAAAAAGCGTGATGCCGGGGCGGTTGAAGCCTTCTTCCGCGAGGCCAATGTGACAGACGCCTTTGTAGCGATCCGTGCCCACGTCATAAAAGTGGGGCAGCGTCTGCTCCGCGGCAAAATCGCGCAGGATATCGACGTTGCGGTTGGCGTGGTGGTTGGTAGTGAAGATGTAGTGGTCGGGCATGATGACCAACTTGTTCTTGTCCCACACCTGCGCCGTCTCGCCGAACTCGCGTTTAAAGATCTGGATGGTCGGTGGCCCACACACGTCGTGCGTCATCAACACATCCACGTCGATCCACACATTGTCGCCCGGGGTCACGCGCTCGCGGCCCGCATGGTTGGCGATGATTTTTTCAGTAATCGTCATGCGATTGGAAATATTGGGGTTGTGGGGTATCCGTTACGCGATTCCGCCCTGGAACGACTGCATGATGCCCTGATTGACGAAGGCGATGTTTTCCTCGTCCGCGCGGAACGCTTCGAGCTGGTTCAGCGCTTCGATGTAGGCCTGGGCCGAGGCTTGCAGCACATCGGTATGGCGGGCGATGCCCCGGAAGAAGGCGCCGCCGTCGCTGACGAGCACCGTCACTTCACCGACGGCATCCGCCCCTTCGGTGACGGAGCGGATGGTGTAGCTCACCAATTCGTGGGCGCTTCCCACGGCGTGGTCGATGGCGCGGTAGAGCGCGTCGATGGGGCCATCACCGGTGGCGCGGTGGAGGCGTTTGGAATCGGTGCGGAAGTGGTAGATCACCACTTCGGCTTCGGGGGCAGAGCCCATGCCTGTCGCAACAGCCATGTCGCTCAGGCGATAAAACGTGGTGGTCATTGGCGTGCCTTGTGCGTTTATCAACGTGAGTAAGTCTTGGTCGTAAATTTCTTTCTTGCGGTCGGCAAGGTCCACAAACCGCTGGTACAGGGCGTCTTTTTCGCTCTCGGCGATTTGATAGCCCAGTTTTTGAAGGCGGCTGAAAAGCCCATGGCGGCCCGAGTGGCGGCCCAGTCGGATTTGCTCCGGTTCCTGGCCCACATCTTCTGCCTTCATGATTTCGTAGGTGTCGCGGCGCTTGAGTACGCCATGCTGATGAATACCCGCTTCGTGGCTGAAGGCGTTGCGCCCCACGATGGCCTTGTTGGGCGGAACCGGAAAACCAACGGCCACTGATACCATGCGGCTGGCCTCGGTAAGCTGGGGGGTGTGGATCGCCGTCTGCACCCCCAACTGCTCGCCCCGGACGCGGACGGCCATCACTACTTCTTCTAAAGCGGCGTTGCCTGCCCGTTCACCAATCCCGTTAATGGTACACTCGATCTGCCGTGCCCCGGCGCGGATGGCTTCCAGCGAATTCGCTACCGCGAGTCCCAGGTCATCATGACAGTGGGCGGAGAGGATCACGTTGTCGTGGCCCTGTAGCGCCTGTTTGGTGACCGCAAACATGTGGGCATACTCCGTGGGGACGCAGTAGCCGGTTGTGTCGGGGATGTTAATGGTGGTGGCTCCGGCTTCCACGGCGGCGAGGATGACTTCGGTGAGGT
>JAUIDY010000097.1 GCA_030428385.1 Rhodothermia bacterium
CAAATTTTACCGAAATATTGCCTGCCTTTTTATTACCAAGCAACACAAAACCAACTAAACAATGAGTCAAATCAGCTACACTTCTAAATCAAAACGGAGAACATATATTGTCGATGCTATTGCAGAATGCATCAGCAGCGATAAGATTTTTAACACCTTAGATTATCGCAGGAAATCGGAGGCATTCCTAAAGCAATACATGCATCAACCCCTTCAAGCCTGCCTAAAAAAACTCTATCAAGAATCTGGCGGAAGCCTTTCTGAGAACACTTTACTCGCAAAGGTCAAGGATGCATTACTTTGGGAAGGTGATAAGAAAACTATTATCAATAATGTCCGTTTTCTTGGCGTTCAGCATCGTCCAGACTTTGTGATACGCTTTGATAACAAGCTCAATATCGCCGTAGAAATAAAACGGGGCGAATCTGGGGCCTCTATTCGTGAGGGCATTGGACAAAGTCTCGTATATGCTGTTTCTGACTTTGACTTTGTCGTATTTCTCTTTGTTGATACCTCAAAAGATAAAAAAATCCGTGAGTCTTCCTTTAATCCCTTAAGCAAGACGTTTGATGAAAGAAACAAGGCATTTATTGAAAGCATTTGGGACAACTATAACATACGCTTTCGCATTGTCTAAAAGCCGGTTGTTATTCAAAACATTGTAGTGAATCACACCGCAGGCGCTTCGGCGTCGGTGAACTGGAGGGTGGCGAACTCGCGGTAGCGGCCTTCCTGGGCGAAGAGTTCGTCATGGGTGCCCTCCTGAATGATACGCCCGCCATCGATGACAAGGATGCGGTCGGCGTGGCGGACGGTGGCGAGGCGGTGGGCAATAACAAACGTGGTGCGCCCCACCATCAGCCGGTCGAGGGCGTCTTGCACCAGCGCCTCCGAGGTGGCATCTAGCGCCGAGGTGGCTTCGTCGAGCAGCAGGATCCGGGCGTCGCGCAGCAAGGCCCGGGCGATGGCGACGCGTTGGCGTTGTCCCGCACTCAGCTTCACGCCGCGCTCGCCCACTTCGGCGTCATAGCCCTCGGGCAGGGCGATGATGAATTCGTGCGCATTGGCGGCCTGCGCGGCGGCTTCCACCTCTTCGTCCGTCGCTTCAAGGCGGCCATAGCGGATGTTTTCGCGAATGGACGCGCCGAACAGGTGCGTTTCCTGCGGCACCACCGCCAGTTGCTCCCGCAGCGAGGCCACCTGCACGTCGCGCAGATCCTGCCCGTCCACCAGAATGCGCCCAGCATCGGGGTCGAAGAAGCGGGGGATCAGGTTGAGCATCGTGGTTTTGCCCGCGCCGCTCTCGCCGACAAGCGCCACCATCTGTCCCGGCTCCACATTAAAATCAATCCCGTGGAGCACCGGATGGTCATCGGCATAGCCAAAACGCACATGATCGAACCGCACCGCGCCCTTGATTGGCGGCAGCGGCTTCGCATCCGGCGTGTCCTGAATCTCGGGCGCGGCATCCAGCAATTCGAACAACCGCTCGGAGGCACCCGCCGCGCTGTTGAACGTCGTGTACAGCCGCGACAACCCGCCGACGCCACGGGCGATGTTGAACGCATAGAAAATAAACGCCACGAGGTCGCCCGCGGTGAGGCGTCCGGCCAGCACCTCGGTGCCGCCATACCAGAACACGGCAATCAGCGCACCCATAAACAGCACACTCACCGACGACCAGAACGTTGTACTCACCAGCACGCGCTTGATGGAGATGCCGAAGAGATCTTCCACGGCGCTGTTGTAGCGTTCGACCTCGTAGGGACTCCGCGCAAACGCCTTCACCACGCGGATGGCAGACAGCCCTTCCTCGGCAATGGCGGTGGTGTCAGCGAGGCGATCCTGCACGGTGCGGGCCAACTGACGAATCTTCTGCCCGAAGTAGCGCGCTGCCAACGTGGCACCCGGCACCACCACAAAAATCAGCAGGCTCAGCCGCCAGTTGAGCACAAACATCAGCACCAGCGAGCCGATGAGCGTGAGCGTCTGCGTCAATAGTTCAACGAGCGCGTTGGTGACGGCTTCGCGGACGGACGACACGTCATTGGTGAGCCGCGAGGTCAGATCACCCGTCCGCTGGTCGGCATAAAACCGCAACCCGAGGCGATGCAAATGTTCGTACACGCGCTGCCGCAGGTCCGAGACGACGCGCACGCCCGTCCACGAAAGCAGGTAGCTACCCACAAAGCCGAGGGCGGTCTGCACCAGAAAAAGTGCTGCTAACCCCAGCGCCAGCCGGTCGAGCAGCGTGCGGTTGCCCACCTCAAAGACGGCGTCGAGCAACTCGCGCAGGCCCATGGGAACGGCCAGCCACACCAGCGAGGCCAGCGCCGTGAGCGCCATCGACAGGAACAGCCGGGTGCGGTAGGGGCGGCTCAGCCCGATGATGCGGCGGAGCGCTTTCCAGAGCGTGGCGGGGGAGCGTTTGGTTTTTTCTTCTGGGCGGCGTGGCGGACGCGGCATGTAGGTCTCGGTAAACGGCGAACTGTAATGCGGCTCGTCTTACCAAGGACCGTGCCCGTCGTTACCGGCTGCCAAAGCGACAGGGGTTTAGTGAGTATGGGAGTTTGGGCGTGTGGGGGTCTGCCAGGGAGTTCCACCATTCATAAACACTCAACTACGTCTGTAACCTTTCAAGCATAGGTTGGGTGGACGGCGGTTCATAAAACCCTGTGGCGCATTTGGCAAGGTTGTGCATGATTGGGTTGTTCTTTCAGGGACGAAAGAACCAAAGTCCCGCCGCCTCCGAAACGCACAAACCCCAATCCGGCCCCACCTATGCCGTACCCAACGGGCAACCAGCGTGATGCACTACCCTAACGCCTCAGTGATGCCCATTGGCTAAACGCACCGGGGCTCTCCCCACCGCGCCCTTGCCACGGAGGCGGCATCGGTGCTTGGTTCCAGCGCTGCGCCAACCGACAGGCGTTTGAAAAAGCACCTGTGTCAGCATCGGGCACCAGCGTCCCATCCCCGGCCTGTGCTGCCGGAAGAAGCCCGCGCGTTTAGCCGGTGGGCGAACACCACCGCGTCTACCGCATAGCGAAGCATGTGCCGCCCAGCGGGTACGGACCGTGCGGTGGACGGGCTTCGTGGGATTGGATGGGACAAGGCGTTTGGTCCTTTCCGCTGTGAAAGGACAGAAAACGAAAACACCACAGCGTTGCCAAAGAAAACAACCCGTCCTATTCGCCCAAATACTCTTGCAACCACTCAAACGCGGGCTTGGGCGTGTCATCTTGTGTGACCAGATTGGCTCCTTGGAACGTGCGCCATTGGCCGGGTCGCCAGCCCCACAGCGTGATGCCGATGATGGCGTCGTGCTCCCAGAGCGTTGGGAAGATGCGCTGGTAATCTTCGCGTTGCTTTTCGTCGGTCGGACCGTCGATGTCGAGTTCGGTGACCTGAATGGGCAAGCCTGCCGTGGCGAGCGCATCGAGGTTGCGTTGGATCTGCGCCTCGTCGCCCGTCAGCGAGAAGGCGTGGCACTGCACGCCGATGCCGTCGATCAGATCTTCGGCCTGGAGGAGGTTGATGATGCTGAGGTAGCGCTGCGTGTCTTCGTCGTTGTTGACGATGCTGTAGTCGTTGATCAGGAGTTGCGCGTTGGGAAACCGCTCGCGGGCCATGCGGAACGCGGTGACGATCCAGTCCCAGCCGGTTTCACCATCGCCGCCCAGCGCCTCGATGTAGTTGCCACCGCCTTGTCCAGGCTGGTTTGGCGGGTCGTGCAGCGGTTCGTTGACCACTTCCAGATAATCCACGTCCGGGTAGCGCTCGGCGATAGCATCGAACCACTCCTCGATCTCTGCGCGCTGCTCATCCACGGGCAGATCCTCAATCCACGCCGGTTGCTGGTTGCCCCACACCAGCACATGGTAGCGAAACACAAAGCCGTGCTCCTTGGCGAAGGCATAGGCGGCGTCTAGCACGTCCCAGTTCATGGAGTCGCGCACGGCTTCTACACTGCCCCACTTGCCCGCATTTTCGGGCGTCACCTGGTTCCAATAGGTGGCAAAGTCTTGAATCTGCGAGGCGCTGTAGACATTGCCCAAAAACTTGTCGTGCCCATCGGCCAGTTGGCCGTAGCTCGTCGTACTTAACATGGCGCTCAGCAGCACCAGTCCGAAGATCTTTTTCATGGGACTCGCTGACAAAGTCATATGATGAGTATGGGCGCAAGATTACGCACTGCCTCCTCGATCCGCAAGCGCCTTATCCAGGGTTTTGCGCCAGCAAGCTCCGCAGGTCCAGCGGTTGGGTGCCCATCGCCAGCGAACCGTCGGGGCGACGCGGCCAGTCGGCTTCGGCGCGGTCGCGGTACAATTCGACACCGTTGCCATCGGGGTCGCGCAGATAAATCGCCTCGCTCACGCCGTGGTCGGCGGCGCCGTCGAGGGCAATGCTTGCCTCCAGCACACGCCGCACCGCGTCGGCCAGCGACGCCCGATCCGGGTAGAGGATAGCGAGGTGGTACAGCCCGGTGCTGCCACGCGGCGGCGGATCGCCCCCGGCACTCTCCCACGTATTCAGGCCGATGTGGTGGTGGTAGCCGCCTGCGCTGACAAAGGCGGCGGAATTGCCCAGTCGCTGCATCAGTTCAAAGCCGAGCACGTCGCAATAAAACCCGAGTGCGCGGTCGAGATCGGCGACTTTCAGGTGGACGTGGCCGATTGTTACGGCGGGATGGATGGGAGATGGGGTCATTGGCTTCGCGTCATTTGGTGGTCACGTGCGGACTTCGTCTGCGTCATTGATCGTCTTGAGGAACCAAATAGCCAAGTCACAAATGACGCCCGAAGGGCTCTTGACAATCCGCGACGCATCCGCAGGATGCCAATGACCCTTAAACCGCCACGGGTGCTTTGATCGACGGGTGCGGGTCGTAGTCGGCGATCTCGAAGTCCTCAAACTGATACTCGAACAGCGACGGTGGTTTGCGGTGGATGACGAGGCGCGGCAGGGGACGCAGTGCGCGCGACAATTGTTCTTCCACCTGCTCCAGGTGGTTGAGGTACACGTGGCAGTCGCCGCCCGTCCAGATGAAGTCACCCACGCTGAGGTCGGTTTGCTGGGCAACCATGTGCACCAGCAGCGCATAGCTGGCGATGTTGAACGGCACACCGAGGAAGCTATCGGCGGAGCGCTGATAGAGTTGGCACGAGAGCCGCCCGTCGGCCACGTAAAACTGGAAGAATGCATGGCAGGGCGGTAGCGCCATACCGGGAATAGCAGGCGGGTTCCACGCGCTGACGATGATACGGCGCGAGTCGGGTTTGGTACGAATCTGCTCAATCACCTCCGCCATCTGGTCCACCCCGCCGAAGTCGCGCCACTGCTTGCCGTACACCGGCCCCAGTTCGCCCCATCGCGCGGCGAAGCCCGGCTCCTCGCGGATGCGCTCCTCAAACGCCTGCTGATGAATCTTCAGCGCCTCGCGGTTCAGGGTATCGTATTCGTGTCCGTGGGCGACCAGATATTTTTTGAGCGGCCAGTCTGTCCAGATCGTCACGCGGTTGTCCACCAGCGGCTTGATGTTCGTCTCGCCGCGCACAAACCACAGCAGTTCGTGGATGATGGAGCGCAGGTGGACCCTTTTGGTGGTGACCAGCGGAAATCCCTCCTGCAAATCGAAGCGCATCTGGTAGCCGAACACGCTGAGCGTGCCCGTGCCGGTGCGGTCTTCCTTGCGTGTGCCATGGTCGAGGATGTGCCGAAGGTAGGCGTGGTATTGTTTCATAAGAAGGCGAACCGACTAGCCGTCTGTTTTCTCGTTGTTATGGAGTTTGTCGATCTTGGCTTGTACCTGCCACACCAGCAGCGGCGCAGAAAGCAACGAGAGGCCGACCACGACCCACAGGATCACGGTGATGCTGGTGGGGAGTTGCTCGCTGAAGCCCATGGCTACCTGAAACGCACCCGACTGCAAGGCACCCAGCAGCAAAAGCACCATCGCGCAAAGCACATACATAAAGTCGACCAGCACCGCTTTGACCTTTGCTTGCCCGGCCTCGGACAGCGCATCGTACGTGCGCTGATTGACCATGTTAACTTGCCCTTGCCGCTGACCGATCCACCACGCGAGCCCATAAAGCGACACCGCTAGTCCCACCCCGATGAGCGCAATCAGAAACCACGACCCGGCACTGGTCTCCACCCAGCGGTCGGCGGCCCCGCTTGCGTTGAAGTGGGCTGGCACCTGGTCCGGCAGTTGCCCGTACATCCACACGCTGCCACCGACCAGCAGGAGCAACAGCACCCCGTTGAGGACATGAAGGATTCGGCGCATAGGGGAGGCGGGCATGGAACGTGGCTTGGGGATGCTCGGTTGTTGGCGGGCATCGTTGCTGCAATCTACAAACCAGCCGCCATAGAATGGACCCCAATCTGCACCAAAAACAAGGCGTCAACCACCTGAACAAGGTGCTCAGCTACGCCCCGTTCGTCGCCGCCGACGGCAAAGCCACCGTCCACCTCACCGTGGAAGACTGGCACGTGGTGGCCGACACGCTGTTCCAGATGAACACGCCCAAGGAATTCCTCCCCGACGCCATCGCGTCGTACCAGCTCACCCAGCAAAACCGCGCCATCGAACTCGTCACCGCCGACTGCGTGATCACGGTAGAAATGATTTGAGGGAAGAGGGAAGGGGGGTTGAGGGAAGCGTGCGTGTGGGAAACGGCGATTTTTTCTGGGCAGCTTCAGGCATAAAGCCTTATGCTCCATTTTCTCATCATTGTGATTAGAGGCCGGATCATGGGTTGGGTGGCTTTCAGAAAAACAATGCCTGTGGCCCTGGTCGGCATGGCCCTGGTTTTGTCGGCTTGTCGTCCAGCGGAAGACCGCCCGGTAGCACAGCCCGATTCCACCGCTCCATCCCCGGCCTACGCTTCCGATTCGAGTACACTGGTCCTTTCCCGCGCTGCGTATGCCGACAAGCTCTATGGATTCTGGCTGGGGCAATGCATCGCCAACTGGACCGGTTTGGTCACCGAAATGGATAAAATTGGCGGCGACGGGGTGAACGGCAAAGCCGCCGGGTTTTACACGCGGGAAAACTGGGGCGGCCCTGATGCGCCGAGCCTCTGGGAAGAACCAGGCACCGTAGGCCTGTCTCCGGTCATCACGTTTATTGTCGAAGACGAAGGCGGGCGATGGGGTGCCGATGATGATACCGACATTGAGTACCTGTATCAGCACCTCATGGCGCAACACCAAACCAGCAAGCTGACACCGGAGCAGATCCGCGACGGGTGGCTCAACCACATTTACTCCGACGAAAACACGCCGTTTGCCCAACCCGATGGCACCCCCGAAAACTACCTCTGGGTATCGAACCAAGCCGCCCACGACCTGATGCGGACCGGGATGCTGCCCCCCGCCACCAGCCATCCGGACAACAACCCGCACTACGAAATGATCGACGCGCAGTTGACCACCGAGATCTTCGGCCTCTTTGCTCCTGCGCGCCCCGATGTGGCCCTCGACATCGCCGCTCTTCCGATTCGCACCACCGCCCGAAACAACGCCGCCTGGATCGCTGAATTTTACGTCATCATGCACGCCCTGGCGTCATCTGTAGACGCAGACCGTTCGATGCAGGAAAAGACCCGGTGGATGGCCGATGAAGCCCGCAAACGGCTGCCTGACCATTCCTATGCCGCCGCGATGTACGATTTTGTAAAGGAACAGTATGAAACCGGCGTTCCGTGGGAAGCGGCCCGCGATGCCTTGCACGAAAAATACCAGGTGCAGCAAGACGATGGGTACCGGTGGTCCACACAGGACACGGTATGCAACGGTTGCTTTGCCGCAGGCATCAACTTCGGCGCGAGTATCGTGAGCTTGTTGTACGGCGAAGGCGACCTCCAAGAAACCATCAAGATCGGTGTGCTAGCGGGGTGGGACTCGGATAATCCCACCGCCACCTGGGGCGGCTTGCTTGGGTTTATGCTGGGCAAAAGCGGCGTGGAGGAGGCCTTTGGACGAACATTTGCCGACACCTTTTACATCCACCGCACGCGCGGCGGTTTCCCCAACGATGGCCTCGACACGTTTGGCAACATGGCCCAAACCGGCCTTCAGGTGATTGATCGGGTGGTGGAAGAGCAAATGGGCGGCCGCGTCGACCTGACCGATGATGTTTGGTATATTCCCGCTGGTACGCTACCGATTTCCCCCGCCCCAGCCGACATGTAGCACGCTGGGTAGCGGAGCGACGTCTCTCTTCCAACCGTGTTCTCCACCGGACCTGATTCCATGCTGAACCTTGTTATAGGTGTTGTTGCGGGACTGGCGATTACCTTTGTCCTGAATGTGGTCAAACAAAAAAAGGCAAGCCGTTCCTCAGCGGATCCGGCTTCGTCCGAGCACTCGATGTGGGTAACCATCCGGCGGTTGGCGCTGGCTGGGTTTGTCGGTTTTATCCTGGGCGGCGTCACGGCGGGCATGTTGGAGCGCATCTATGGCCTTGACGATATCCCTTTTGGCTCCCTCACCGCGACCCTCCTCATCGCAGGGTGGGTGGTGGTGGTATGGCTACTCATGGAACGGCGCAACTGGCCGTAATAAACTTCACTTCGCGCCGTAGCCACCCTCGAAACCGGAGTGCCCGATGGCCGACACCTTCGACGCGCTGACAGAAAAACTTCGCCTCCTCGACCAACAGGGCGAAGCAAGTACCGAAAAAGTAGACCTGCTCGTCGCTGCGGCGAAGGCGTTGCACACCAATGACCCGCCCCGCCTTCGGGCGCTGGGACAAGAAGCCTATGACCTCGCCGTGCGCCTGTCCTATCAAACAGGGCAAGCCTATGGGTTGGGTTACATGGGCTTCGCCGACTACCTGCTGTCTAATCACGAAAATGCCCATGCACTATTCAAACGCTCCATTGCGCTGTTTGAGGAAACCGATGACATAGACGGACGCGCCAAGTCGTGGGGCGGGCTCGCCGGGGTACAAATGAGCCTCGGTCGCTATGATGAAGCAGTAGCAAACGCCATGGAAGCGCTGAAGCTTTTTCGGCAGACAGGCAACCGGTTTGAAGAAGCCTGGATGCTCAATGGATTGGGCGTGGGGTACACCGAGTTTGGGGCCTTCGACCGTGCGTTGGATTTTCAGCAACACGCGCTGGCGATCTTCGACGAGTTGCACGAAGGTGTGGGTAAGGCCCGCGCACTGACCGGCATTGGGACCATCTACCACCGGCAGGGAGACTACGCGCAAGCCTTGCCCTATCATACCCAAAGCCTGCACCTTTTTCGCGCTGAAAAAAACGCCATCGGGGAAGCGCGGGCGCTCAACGATCTGGGGGTGGTGCATCAACACCTCGGCGACCTCGATCAGGCCTTGCAGTATCACCACGAGAGCCTTGCCATTCGGGAAGCACAGGGAAACCGGCAGGCACAAAGCACCAGCCTGATCCACCTCGGCGACATCTATCTCCAGCAAGACAACGTCGAGCAAGCACTGGAAGTACTGCAACGCGCCCTGGTAATTGCCGAAGCCACCCATGCAAGGCAGCGCATCTACCAGGCCCACTCAGGTCTGGCCGATGCCTACGAGTACCAGGGCAATCTGGCTGCCGCGCTACGCCATCACCGAGCCTTTCACCACGTGCGCGAAGCCGTACAGGGCGAAGAAACACAAGCGGCCATCAACACCCTGAGCACCCGCTTTGAGGTGGAGAAAAGCGAACGCGAAGCGGAAAACGAACGGCTCCGCAACATTGCGCTTAAAGAGAAAAATGAAGCGCTGGAGCGGGTACTCCATGAACTCAAAACCACCCAGGCCCAGCTGATTCAGGCCGAAAAAATGGCGTCGCTCGGGCAACTAACGGCAGGGGTGGCCCATGAAATCAAGAACCCGCTCAACTTCATCAATAACTTCGCAGAACTGGCGGGCGAACTGGCGGACGAATTGATCGAGGTGTTGCACACCCACCGCGACACTCCGGTGGCCGATGTCTTTGAGGACGTAGAGGACCTCGTGGATGCACTGCGTGCCAGTGTCAAAAAAATAGAAGTGCACGGCAACCGCGCCGACGGCATCGTCCAAAGCATGATGCAGCATGCGTCGGGCGGAAAAGGCAAACGCAAAGAGGTAGACCTCAACCCGTTCGTGGATGAGTATGTAAACCTAGCCTACCACGGTCTGTGTGCCCGGTTGCCCGAGCATGACGTGAAAATCGAGCGCGACTACGATGCCCGCGCAGGCACCATCACATTAGTACCTCAAGACATGGGGCGCGTGTTGGTTAACCTGTTGAACAACGCGTTCGATGCCGTACACGAGCGGTTTGCCACAGAAACAGGAGTTATCCCCACCGTAACGGTCACGACTACACGCGAGGAGGACCACATTAAAGTCTGTGTCGCAGACAATGGTGAGGGCATTGAGGAAGCGCTACAAAAGAAAATCTTCGAGCCGTTTTTTACGACGAAGCCAACGGGCAGCGGTACCGGACTGGGCCTATCGATCAGCTACGACATCGTCACACAAGGGCATGGAGGCACCCTTACCGTTGCGAGTGCAGAAGATAACGGCGCATCGTTTATCGTCACCCTCCCGCTCCATCCATAACAACCGACACTCATGCCTAGAAGCACGGGTTCTTGGACCTTGACTGTGGTTAATGCCTACGCAATCACCCCATTAAACCCTTTCGCATCGTGAGCCGTCCCTTTTCCAAGTGGCGTCCCCATCCCTGGCATGGCCTGAGTCCCGGCTTGGCAGCGCCCTCCATTGTCAACGTCTATGTCGAAATCACCCCCTTCGACCTGGTGAAATACGAAGTAGACAAGGCGTCGGGCTACCTCCGGGTGGACCGTGCGCAACAAACATCTTCCTTGCCGCCGTCTATCTATGGCTTCATCCCGCAGACCTATGCGGGCCCCCGTGTTGCGTCGCTGATGCCCAACGCCACCGGGGGTGACCATGACCCTCTGGACATTTGCGTGCTGAGCGAGCGCCCCATCACCCGCGCGGAGGTCCTGCTACATGCCCAGGTGGTAGGCGGCTTGCCCATGCTCGATGGCGGCGAGGCCGACGACAAGATTCTAGCAGTGCTGCAAGGCGACCCGGTCTATGGCGGCATCACAGAAATCACGCAGGTGCCCGCAGCCCTCGTTGACCGACTCATCCATTATTTTTCCACCTACAAGCGGCCCCGCACCGGCGACCACCCCGTCACGTTAGGGAATCCCTACAGCCGCGATCACGCCGAGCAGGTGATCCGTGCCGCGATAGACGACTATCGGAACAAGTTTTTGTCATCGAGAAACGATTGACCGCCCTACCTTGATACCCAGCAACAGCCTCGTTTCACCAAAATAAGACGAAAACGGACGAGGTCGGCGGAAGCGCTTGCCGTTTTCCCCTTGTTCACGACACGGGCCTGTTGCTTTTGCTGTCTAAACAGCGTACCATTATGAAAACCTTTTCATATACATGAAACACGTTCATCCTTGTTTGGTTTTTCGGCCATCGGTGTCGGCAGCTGGATGACGTTGTGCTGTGCTTGACTTCCTTTCACTATCCTGTCGACCGGTATGCCAAAAGGATCTGACGAGTGGATTGCCCGACCGAATCGGGGCTACATCATTCGTACCGCGCTCATCGTCGCGCTAGGCGGCTTTCTCATGGGCTTCGACGCCTCCGTTATCTCCGGGGTCGTGCGGTTCATCGAACTCGAGTTTAGTCTTTCCAAGCTCGAACTGGGCTGGTCAGTCAGTTCTCTGACCCTGACTTCGACGCTGGCGATGATGGTTGCCGGGCCGCTCAGCGACAAGTATGGGCGGCGTCCCATCCTGTTTGTTGCCGCCAGCTTGTATGCGGTCTCGGCTATCTTTTCGGCGTTGGCGCCCAACTTCATCACGCTGGTGATTGCCCGCATGATTGGTGGACTCGGCGTGGGTGCCTCCCTCATCATTGCACCCATGTACATCGCCGAGATTGCCCCGCCCAACATGCGGGGGCAGATGGTGTCGTTTAACCAACTCAACATCGTCATCGGGATCTCGGTGGCTTTTTTCACCAACTACCTGATCTTGCAACTCGGTCAGTCGGAAGCCGCGTGGGCGGTGGCGATGCAGTTTGGCCCGCACAACTGGCGATGGATGCTGGGTTTGGAGACACTCCCGGCGGTGTTGTATTTCTTCTGCCTCTTCGCCGTCCCGGCCAGCCCGCGTTGGCTCATCATGAAGGACCGCGTCGTGGAGGCATTCCCGATTATGGCGCGTGCCGTAGGAGAGGAAACCGCGACCCGCGAGATTGAGGAAATCAAAAAAAGCATCGCCAAGGACAGCAATAAAGAAAAAACATCCATCGGCGAACTCTTCAAGCCTGCTTTGCGGCTGGTCCTGACGATCGGGATTGTGGTCGCGGTGCTCCAGCAGATTACCGGCATCAACTCGGTCTTTTTCTACGCCCCCGTCATCTTCGAGCAATCGGGCATCGGCACCGACGCTTCGTTTGTGCAAGCGATTTTTGTGGGGCTCATCAACCTGGTCTTTACCATCATCGCCATTAGCCTGATTGACCGTTTGGGGCGCAAACCCTTGCTGGTCTTCGGCCTGATCGGGATTACGGCGTCCATGTTCCTGCTGGCGTTTGGGTTCTCCCAAGCCACCTATACGATGGGTCCCGATGTGGCCGAGCAGGTGCCCGCAGTAAGCGAACGGGTGGAGCTACTCATCGGGCAAACCTTTGACAACGACGTCGCCTTCAAAGACGCCCTCGCCAATACCCTCGGCGAAGAGGACGCCAAGGTCTATGAATCGGCCTTGATTACAGCCGCCATTAGCATGAACCCGATGCTCATCCTAATTGGCATTCTCAGCTTTGTGGCCTCGTTTGCCATCTCAATAGGCCCGGTGATGTGGGTTCTCTTCTCCGAGTTATTCCCCAACCGCATCCGTGGAATTGCGATTTCCTTTGTCGGGCTCATCAACTCGGCCATCAGCTTCTTCGTGCAACTGGTCTTCCCGTGGGAGTTGGACACGCTGGGGAGTTCCCTCACCTTCCTGATCTACGGCGTCTTCGCCGCTGCCGGGCTGGTGTTCATCATCCTTGTTCTGCCTGAAACCAAAGGCAAATCGCTCGAAGAACTCGAACTTGAACTGGTGAAATCGTCATGACTGACCGTCTGAACTTCCCCTTCGCGTTTTTGCTCGTGGCCGGGCTTGTGCTCGGGCTGGTTGGCTGCGCCCCCACCGAGGCGCCCGAGGCACCTCCGGCGGAAGCGCCAGCGGCTGCCGCAACCGAAGCAGGGCCTATTCACGTGGAGCTTCGCCAGGAAAACGGGCGCTATCAGTTATACCGGGGGGGCGAACCGTTCTACATCCACGGAGCCGGGCTGGAGTTCGGCGACGTCGAAGCGCTGGCCGCCCATGGCGCCAATGCGTTCCGGACGTGGCGCACCGACAACGGGGAGGACACCGGCATGGAGGTGCTGGACCGGGCGCATGCGAATGGGCTGGCGGTGGTGATGGGCCTGGAGGTCGCCCGCGAGCGCGAAGGCCAGGGCCGTGGCTACTTCGGGTTCGACTATGACGACGAAGCTGCGGTGGCAGAACAGTTGGAGCGCATTCGCGCGGAGGTGATGCTGTACAAAGACCACCCGGCGCTGCTCATGTGGGGCATCGGCAACGAGTTGAACCTAGAGGCCACCAACCCCAAGGTGTGGGACGCCGTCAACGGCATTTCCGAGATGATTCACGAGATTGACCCGCACCATCCGACGACCACGATGCTGGCGGGCATCGGGCCGGAGTTGGCCGACGATATCCGGACGCGCGCGCCCGACCTCGACCTCATCAGCATCCAGATGTATGCCGACATCGTGAACCTGCCGCGCTACCTCGATGAGATTGGCTGGGAAGGCGCCTACATGGTCACCGAATGGGGCGCAACGGGCCACTGGGAAGTTGCCTCCACGCCCTGGGAAGCTCCGATTGAAAACACCAGTTCTGCGAAGGCCGACTATTACCTGGAACGCTACCAGACGGCCATCGCCTCGGACAGCACCCATTGCATCGGTTCGTTCGTCTTCTTGTGGGGACAGAAACAGGAACGCACACCGACGTGGTACGGCCTCTTCTTGCCCACGGGCGAGGAAACGGAGTCGGTGGATGTGATGCATTATATCTGGAATGGCACCTGGCCCGAGAACCGCACGCCCCGCCTTGAATCGGCTACGCTGAATGGGCAAACGGCCGATGCTGGCATCTACCTGGACGCGGGCCAATCCTACCCGGCGGAAGTGGTCCTCGAAGATCCCGATGGGGACCCGCTGCAGATTGTGTGGGAGGTGCGTCTTGAGAGCACCGACCTGGGCCACGGTGGCGACGACGAGTCGGTGCCCGAAGCCGTCGAGGGGGTCATCGATGCCCCCGATGCCGCCACCATGACCTTAACGGCACCCGCTGCGCCCGGTGCCTACCGCCTCTTTGTCTACGCCTATGACGGGCAGGGCCATGCAGCCCACGCGAATCTGCCTTTTTATGTCAACGAATAATCCTGCATCACCGAGAACCCAAGACCTGTCGATCTACCTGGGCCATGCTCCCCGCCACCACGACGCGGAGCCGGTGAGCGGCGGTTTTGTAGAGCGCGATGGCGAAGCGTATTACCAGATCGTTCACTACGATCGGATGCGCCCCTTTTTTATGTCCATCGCTAGTGACAGCGACCACTGGCTTTTTATCTCCAGCACGGGTGCCCTCACGGCGGGCCGCAAGAGTCCAGAGCACGCGCTGTTTCCCTACGACACCGTCGACAAAATACATGACGCCCAGGACAAGGTAGGCGGCAAGACCCTGTGCCTGGTGCACCGGGACGGCCGCCGCTATTTGTGGGAGCCGTTCTCCGACCGATACGGGGGCGTGTATGCCACCCGCCGTACCCTGTACAAGAGTGTGTACGGCAACAAGGTATGTTTCGAGGAAACCAACCTCGACCTCCAGTTGACCCTGTCGTGTACCTGGTGCACCAGCAGCCGCTTTGGCTTCGTAAAACGCATGCTCTTGCACAACGAGGGCGATGAAACAACCCGCGTTGAGGTGCTAGATGGGCTACAGCATCTGTTGGCCTATGGCGTCACCCGGCGCATGCAGATGGAACGGAGTGTCCTGCTTGATGCCTACAAAAAAAACGAGCGCCTGGTGGGCCGTTCGCTCGCACTCATCACCCTGTCGGCCCAGCCTGTAGACCGGGCCGAGCCAAGCGAAGCCCTGATGGCAACCACCGTGTGGACGGCGGGGCTGGATGCCGACACCTACTTGCTTTCGCGTGAACAACTGGATCGCTTTCGCGCGGGCATGCCGCTCACAGACGAAACCATCACGCGGGGACAGCGCGCCGCTTACTTTGCCAAGACCGTTCTGACACTCGACGCGGGGGCTTCCCACCGCTGGGAGATGGTGGCCGACATCAACCAGGATGCGACCGACGTGGTCGCGCTCTCCGAACGCCTCACCGCGCCGTCCACGCTGCGCGAGGCGCTTGTCCGCGACATCGAAAAGGGCACCGAGCGCCTCCGCCAACTGGTGGGTCATGCCGATGGTTTGCAAACGACCGCCGACCGTCTGACGACGACGCGGCATTTCGCGAACGCCCTCTTCAACATCATGCGGGGTGGCGTTTTTGACAACCACCACCAGATCGAACGCGACGACCTGCTGGCCTTTGTACGCGGGGCCAATGCCCCGCTCGCCAACGCCCACGCCGACCAGCTTCAGGCGCTGCCTGCCCGCATCACCATCGATCAACTGTGGGAGTCGATGGCCACGATGGACCCGCAGGTCGAACGGCTCTGCCTGACCTACCTGCCCCTGACGTTCAGCCGCCGCCACGGCGACCCAAGCCGCCCGTGGAACGCGTTTTCCATCGATCTCACCAATCCCGATGGCACACCCAAGCGGCATTACCAGGGCAACTGGCGTGATATTTTTCAGAACTGGGAGGCCCTGGGGGTTTCGTATCCGGGTTTTCTGGAGAGCATGGTCGCGACCTTCGTCAACGCTTCCACCGCCGATGGCTACAACCCCTACCGGATCACCCGCGACGGCATCGACTGGGAAGTCATCGAGCCCGACGACCCGTGGTCCTATATTGGCTACTGGGGCGACCACCAGATCATCTACTTGCTCAAGCTGCTCGAACAATCCAACGCCTTTCATCCGGGTCGTCTTGCGCAACTGCTCCATCGTCGGCTTTTTGCCTATGCCAACGTGCCCTACCGCATCAAGCCGTATGCCGATCTGTGCCGCGACCCGCGGGACACCATTCGCTTTGATGAGGCCCTCGATGGCCAACTCCGCGCCCGCAAGGCAGCCATTGGCTCCGACGGGGTCTTGCTTACCGGCGCAGACGGCGAGGTGCTGCGCGTCACGCTGATGGAAAAGCTCTTGGTCCCGATGCTGGCCAAGCTCACCAACCTGGTTCCCGAAGGCGGCATCTGGATGAATACCCAGCGCCCCGAGTGGAACGACGCCAACAATGCCCTCGTGGGCTATGGCCTCTCGATGGTGACTGTGTATTACCTGCGGCGCTATCTCACCTTCCTGGAACGGCTGCTCGACGCAACAACCACGGACACGTTCACCCTTTCCACCGAAGTGAACAGCTGGTTGGGTGCCGTAAACAACGTGATGAACCAGACACGGCCCTTGCTGGAAAAGCCGCTGACGGACACCAGCCGCAAAACCATTTTAGACGCGCTGGGAGAAGCAGGCGACGTCTACCGCGAGCAGCTTTATGCAGCGGGGTTGTCGGGCGAACAGGAAACGGTGTCAGGGAGCACCCTCCGAACTCTGGTGACGCAGGCACGGGCGTTTGCGGATCACGCGATCCAGGCCAACCAGCGCACGGACGGGCTGTACCATGCCTATAACCTGTTGGTCCCCGCCACCCAAAACGACAAGGTGGGCATCCAGCCGATGTACCTGATGCTCGAAGGGCAGGTGGCAGCCTTGAGTGCCGGGGTCCTGACGCCTCAAGAAGCCCTGGAGGTGTTGCAGGCGTTGCGCGAAAGCGCGCTCTACCGGGGGGATCAGCACAGCTACTTGCTTTACCCGCATCGCCTCCTGCCGGGCTTTTTGGAAAAAAACAACGTGCCGCCTTCTGCCGTCCGGCAGTCCCCGCTGCTTCAGCAACTCCTCAGCGCACAAGATCCGCACCTGGTGGTGCAGGACCAGCACGGCGGCGTCCACTTCAACGGCACGTTTCGCAACAAAACCGATGTCGCTCGGGCCCTTGATTTCCTACGCCAGCATGGATACGCCACCGAGGTAGCGGAAGAACACGAGGCGATCCTGGATCTGTTTGAATCCGTGTTCGACCATCGCTCCTACACGGGGCGCTCGGGCACCTTCTTCGGCTACGAGGGCCTTGGCTGTATCTATTGGCACATGGTGTCGAAACTCGTCCTGGCGGTCCAAGAGATCGTGTTTCAAGCGCATGATGCCCGTGAGGAGGCCGTAACCAAACAACTGGCCGCCTGCTACTACGACCTGCGCGAAGGGCTGGGCCTCTACAAGTCGCCCGATGTCTACGGGGCGCTGCCCACCGACCCCTATTCGCATACGCCGAGCCATGCTGGTGCGCGGCAGCCGGGCATGACCGGTCAGGTGAAGGAAGACATCCTGTGCCGGTGGGGCGAACTGGGGCTCCGTATTCGCGCAGGGCAGCTACACATTGACCCCGTCTTGCTGCGCGACGCCGAGTTTTTGACGGCTTCGTCCTCCTTTCGCTACCACGACCTGCAAGGCGATACGCCGACGATCTTGCTGGAACCGGGGTCGCTTGCCTTTACCTTCAACAACGTGCCGGTGGTGTATCACCAGTCGCCGGAGCCGCAGATTCAGGTTCACTATCGCAATGGGGCCATCAAGACCATTAACGGCGAGGTGCTTCCCAAAGCCGAAAGCCAAACCCTCTTCCGGCGTTCGGGCGAGATCGAACGGCTAGTGGTTCAACTCATGCCGTCCCTGTAAGCAGCGGGACAGGCGAAAAGACCTCATACCAATTCCGAAAAACTGGGATGCAAAGTTAAAGGGGATGTCATACGAATTACGATCGTTGATGTCTAGATACTTTCCTGCGAGAATGGGTCCTCTCTCCCCTGGCGGGAGAGACAGAGTGAGGGGGAGTCGTTGTGACAAGCACCCTTGTGTTTCACCCTCTCCCGTTAAGGGAGAGGGAACGCCTAAAGAAACACCTTCGCTATCCCGACATCCACAAACGGAATTGGTATCATCCCGAACTCGTTTACTGCGTCAGTCACTTCGTTCGTTTCGGGATCTCAACGCTGGTGACAGAGATGCTGAAAGATCCTGAATCAAGTTCAGGACATGGTTCAGCATGACACTTTCCCAATGCACTGCTATTTCTTGGAGATGGTATCAGTTGGTACGCTCGTACACCCGCACGTAGTCTACCTCCATGCGCTGCGGGAAAACGGTCGTTTCGTCGGGGTTGCCGGGGAGGTTGCCCCCAACGGCTACGTTCAAGAGCACATGGAAGCGTTGGTCGAATGGGGCCGGGAACTCCACCCCTTCGCTGTACCACTCCGTCTGGGTGGCGTACAAGGTGTTGTTGATGTACCAGCGAATCACGCCCTCTTCCCACTCGATAGCAAACGTGTAGAAGTCATCGGCAAAGGTGCTGTGGCGGAGTTCGAACGGATTGCCCGAGAAGGTATTGCCCGGAAACGTGTCGCCGTAGTGCAGCGTGCCGAAGATTTCGTCGGGCACATCCCCTACCAGTTCCATAATGTCGATCTCGCCGCTGGCGGCCCAGGGACCGTAGACCTCATCGGTGGGCAACATCCAGATGGCAGGCCACAGCCCTTGCCCAATGGGGAGGCGGGCCCGCACTTCAAAGCGTCCGTAGGTCCAGTCTCCTTTGTCCTTGGTGCGAATGCGGGAAGAGGTGAAGGTGTTTTCGCCCACCTGTTCTTCGCGGGCGGTAATGACGAGCAGGCCATTTTCCACTACCAGGTTGTCTTCCTGGTACCATTGGAGTTCGTTGTTGCCCCAGCCGCAGAGGTCGGGGCAGCCATTGCCTGTCTGGATGCTCCATTTCGAGGCATCCAGCGTCGTCCCGTCGAATTCGTCAGACCACACCAGCGTCCAGCCCTCCGGGGGGCCGTCGTCTTCCTCCTGGTCGGTGTATAGCGTGGTGCCATCACAACCCAGTTGAGGAAACACCAGCAGGCCCAAAAACAGCAGGAGCAAAAAAGGACGTTCCATCATGGACTCTCGTTGGTTTGTCGTACGTACTTCGTCACGGGGAGGGATAGGCATCAGGGCGTCTCGCGCCCGATGTGAAACGGGAGGTTGGCGGTCGCTACGTTGCCGTCGTTGTCGTACACGTAGCTGAAAATCCGATAGGGACCCTCTTTACGTGGAGCACGGATCACAAGGGTGCCTCCGTCCTGTCGCATAATCTCCATCTTCACGGCATCGGGCCGCGACTCGGCATCCCCGCCCGCACGGATGTCGGTGCTTTCGGGGAGCAGTTCCCATTCGTACCGCAGCGTTTCTCCTTCGGGGTCGGTGACGGTGGCTTCGAAAACGACCTCCGCGCGGGGGTCTACATACACGTTGGCAAACGCATCCTGCCCATTGGCGGTGAGTGCCTCCATGCTGGGCGCGCGGTTCTCGGGCCAGGTGCCGCTCCACACGTATTGCAGTTGGTCCATCACCTCGGTTTCATAGCCGCCGGGTGTGAAGATGCCATACCATGTAGGGGTGGTCTCTTGCTTCTGGCCCCAGAGGAAGACATACGAACCGATGCAGTTTTTTGTGTCCGCCGCAATGCCACGCTCGTAGCGCAGGCGGTACACCGCCGCCTTCTCCTTGCTGGTCTGTTCGATGGGGACGCCCCAGTCGGTCTTTGGGACTTCCCAGTGCCCATCCGGTCCCCATTCGGCGATGATGTAGGGCCCTTCCCACCCTGCGCGCCGCAGGGTGGTGCCCACGCTGGGGCCATCGTAGCCGTACGAGCGGAATTCCCGCGTGCCGCCGATGAGTTCGCCGTAGGTGTTGATGCCGTAAACATCGATGGCGGGGGCGCGCTCCATGATGAGTTGGACTTCTGCCACGTCGAGGCCCGCCGTGACGGTCATGACGGGATGATGGGGGTCTTCCTCTTTGATCATCTCCGCAATGTCATTGATGGCGTCCCAGACCTTGAAGTCTTCATAGAACAGGTCAACCTCATTCCCCACGCCCCACATCAGAATGGCGGGATGGTCTTTGTATTGGCGCACCACTTCGCGGAACCGCGCCAGTTGCGCTTGTACACTTTTGGTGTCATTGTAATCGAAGCCCTGGCGATCCATCCCGACCCAGAGGCCGAACAGCACGGTGAGGCCCTTCTCGTGCGCCTCGTCCAGCACGGCGATGGCCTCGCCGGCCCCCCACGTGCGGATCGAGTTGGCCCCATAGGCCACGGCGCGGTCCATGTAGGCTTGCCCACCGACGCCGTTGATGTAGTACGGTTCGCCGCCCCGGTAGAGCGTCCAGTTGCCGTCGGCGTCCTGCCGAATCTCAACAGGAATGGCCCCGTCGTAGCGCGGTCCTTCCTGAATCACCCCGGACGTGGCTGGTCGGTCGGTGGTAGAGCGGTCTTCGTTCGTCTGGGCACGCACCGAGCCAGCGGCCAGCAGCGCAGCGAGGACAACAAGCGTAGGAATTTTCATGGCTGGTCGGATAAAATGAGCAGCGAAACGGCAGATGCAGCGGTTTTAGTTGACATCCACAAGCCGCAGGTTGTCGATAAAGACTTCCCCGGATTCATCCAGGAAAAAAACGAGTTGCTTCACGTTGCGCAGGTCCGCGCCGTCCTGGAAGGCAGACAGGTTGCCAACGGTGGCTGGTGCCGCAGCAAGTTCGCGCCCACCGCCGCGTAGCTCCGTGAACGGAATCGTTACGGTTTGCCATGCTGTGGTGAATGGGCCCGCCGACGTATAGCGGGCGTCCAAGATGATCTGGGAGACCTGGCGGTTGTAGTCTTCCAGCGCCACACGAACCGGAAGACGCGCACTGGTACCTTCGGGAAGCCGGACGTCGAACTGGATAGCTGCTTGCGAAGCGATGGGCGTCACGTCCACCGGGTGCCACCGGTCCCAACTCACCCCCATCATGCCCTCGTAACACTGCACGGGCGCAAGGTCCCATTGCAGGTGAAGCGCCGTGGTTCCTGTAGACGGGTTTGTTGACGTCGGCACGATGGACTGGCAGTTATCGGTCACCAGCCCCCAGCCGTTGTTGTTGATGAAGGCGTCGTCGAACAGTTGGATGGGGAGTGCTGTCGGATCGGGGCGGGGCGCTTCCACCAGCCACGGCTCCTGTTCTTCCTCTTCATAGAACACCAGTTGGATGTCGTCCAGGTACATGCTGCCGCTCTGCTGCAACTCCAGCATGAGCTGCTTGACGTTGGTCGCATCGAGGTTTTCCACCTCCACATCAAAACTGCTTAGCGGAACCGTAACCGTCTGCCACTCCTCATCAATAAAAGGCCGCTCGAAGTACTTGTTGCCGGTGTAGGCGAACCCCATCCCGCCCGCATAATCTTCGAGGGTCAAGACGATGGGCAGTCCGTACATCTTGCCTTCCCGCGCCCGCACGCGCATCTGAATGGCCGTATACGGGAAAACCTGCGACAGGTCTTTGCCTGCCCAGCCGTCCCAGCCAATGCCAAGCCCAGACCATTCACACCCTTCCGCATTGCGGTTCCAGGCCACCTCAATGGCCTGCTCTCCTTGCGCAACGACCTCGGTCGTCACCTGCCCCTGGACGCAGTCTGGGTTTTCCATAAACCACAAGTCGGTGTCATCATCGGCATAGATCACCGGCTCGACGGCCAAGGAAAGCTTTTCGGGCCTTTCGGGCACGGGCGCAGGTTCCATTCCTGCATACAGACTCGTTCGCGTCTGAAACTGGACACAGCCCGCCAACAGCACGGCTAAACCCGTTAAAAACAGCGCTTGTGTACTTCGAGCAATCATCAGGATAGGGGATCCGGTTGAGAGTAAACCTACAGTTCCAGGGGGCCGCCCGCGGTAAAGGTGATGTAGTCGATACCGTATTCGACTTCCAGGGGTGGGTTGGGCTGGTTGTTTTCGTCGGAGATTAAGAGCACGCGCACCGCTACAATCTCCTGCGCCTGCGCCTGTGTCAGCCCGATCTCGCTGACGGGCTTGCTGAAGGCTTGCCAGCCTTCCCAGTCGACGGGAATGTCGCCATACGGGAAGGCCTCATCCTGACCGTCTTC